>JAYZAR010000146.1:0-7463 GCA_036339635.1 Planctomycetota bacterium
TTTGAACCTATGGGGCACACCTCCAACAGGGATATTCGGATCGCGAAAAGCGTAGTCGATTACATCGCTCGTTGGCTCGGCTTGACGTTCATGAGCGGACACGATGCGATTCCGAGCAAGCCGGATGAAACCAATCGCGGCAACGATATTGAAGTCTTTTCTCCACCGAATACCGTGATCGATGGCCTGAAAAAGGATGCCGGTGCGGCGGTCGCCGTAGCGGAACGTGCCGCATTACTGGCCAGCCTGGAAGATGAGACCAAGTCCAACGGTGCCAAGGGCGAAGCGAATCCACTGCCGAACTCTGGCCAAAGCAGCCAATTTGCCCGGTTCCAAGGTGATGCTCCAACCTGCGACAACTGCGGCAACATTACGGTTAGAAACGGTAACTGCTACCTCTGTCACAATTGTGGCAACAGCATGGGATGTAGCTAACGACTCGCCGGTTGGCCGACCTCGCGCGAGGCCGCCAATTGGTGACTGTCATCCAATGAAAAGGATCGGTGTCGTCAAGACATCGGTCCTTTTTTGCTAGGTGACCGCCCAAGGATGGTGTCGCTCCGTGATCTGGCGTCTCTTCCTGAGGCACCAGCACCAGCCTAACCAACGAGGACCGGTTGAACGCCTGCCAAACAAGTCTGTCAATTGATTTGACCTGGCACTCATCCTCGCCCTCAGAGAAGCAGTACTCGTACTCGACTCGGCACGGATGTGAGCGAATCGTTTGCCGTCAGCGATCATCTCCGCGGCATTTCCTGCACCCTGGTGTCGTACGCTATCACGCAGCAGCACGCGTACCAGGCCGCGGCCTGAGTACGAACCGGAGCACGAGGGTGCGTCTATAAAGAGATGGTGTATTCCATCTCTCGCACTCCGAGCTGCACAGTCGATGGTTCGATGGCAGGCAGATTGGTGGTCCGGCCGGCTTGGGTTGGCCCGGCAGCACCTACCGCAAAGAATTAAAACCACGCAGTGCCCCTGAGTCGCGAAGCTAGACATTCTGGCTGTGGAAAAACGCTCGTCGCAAACACACGAGTTTAGGCCTTCGCCTCCGCATGCCTCCGAGGTGCAAGATGAAGCGATCTAGTCACGCGAAACCGAATCGCAAAACAGAAAATCCCGACCAGAGAAACGCTCTATGTCGCCATCCATAATCCCAACGCCGGGTTGCGAATGAAATAGAACTCGCTGCCATCGGTATCGGTGTGCCAGCCATCGTTGAGCTGACTGATGTCATACTGATTCATCAATTGGTTGATGTCGCCAGGCGTGTAATTCACGGAGGCGACTTCTGCAGCGGAAAGCTTGCCAGCGGCATAAACGACCTCGAACCGATTCTCATGGGAACCGTGGACGAGATGGGCTGCAGCAGAAGGATTCGCTCTCAAATCCTCATTCTGCTCGACCAAGGAGATGATCTCTGACTTGGTTTGATAGCCATACTTACGAATCAGCTGATCGATCGCTTTATCCTCACCGAATTCCTCCACGGCCGGCCCCAGGACGGTCAAGCGGCCTCCATCGGCGATTGCCATTCGGGTCCGATAAATTGCCTTATTTCCCAGCCACGTACTTTTGAACTCGGCGGGGTCCAGATACGCAACGACATGCTTGGGAGGATGATCGAGATAGGTAATGTTGACTTGTCTTGCCAACTCGGCTGCCTGAAAAAACGTGTCGTGATCATCGCCGATATACAAACCGCGAGTGTGCAACATTCCGTCTGGCATCTGCTGCACAACCGTCAACGCATACAGCAACGGCATATCCTGGCAGAAACGGTCTTGGGCATAATTCAAAATTTGACGTAATGGCGTATCAGCACGTCCGAGTGTCTGCTCGATGCCGTAAACCGCGCTCAAGTAGTGGCTTTCGTTGATTCCCTCGACGCCCCCGGTACCAACGAAAACATTTTTGTTGTAATTCGCCATGCCGATCACTTCATGCGGCACCACCTGTCCGAGTGAAAAAATCAAATCATGTCCACCATCGCGAAGCAAACGGTTGACCTGCGCTTTCCAAGGCTCGCGATAGACCCCGTCGGTAATCTCCGAAACAAAACTGGCAGGGACTTCGCCAAGTGTCACGACGTCATCGCGCCAACGGTGGACCCTGAAAAGATCCAGTGGGATCCCAGGAAACATGTGCTCAAGTTGGTCCGCCTTCATCGCCGAATGCGTACCGAGCGCCGGCATGATGTCAGTCACGCGATCCCCCAATAAATCGCAGCATAAAACCGTCAGTTCACCCGCGCGGCTGAAGAGCCGCGTCGCGTCAGGGGGCAACAAGAGCACGCGATCCCGATCACCAATTTGCTTGAAAGTCTCAGCGAGCGCATCTCGAAGGTCGTCAGATTGCAGCGACGTCGTCGGACTGCCGTTGGCATAGTAGATTGTCATGCCGGAAAAGGTAACAAAACACCGATGGTTTTTCACGCCCCACTTTCAGTCGTGACCGGGGTCAGGCCAAACCATCGACCGAAAAAAGGGAATGATCCCACCCGCCCGACCAACTGCCCGCTAGCAGGGCCGGGGGCTGAATACGATCTTTCGCAGCTCAATCTACCTCATCGCGATCGATTACCAACTCCCTGATTTCCGCCAGCTCGAAAGCGTGGCTTGGGGATATCGCGATTGGTTCGACCTTAGATTCGGGCACCAATCGCCCGCAACGAAGGCTTCCTTTTCGTCCATTAATCGGTCGCCGACATCTAATTTCCCACGAAGATTGGGGTCCAAATTCGGTTACGATGCCCGCCTTAGCGTTGGTCCATGGACCCTCACTTTCCTCGCCCGCTTGACGGGCCATAGCCGTTTTCGTTTGATTATTCCATGACTATCGAAGAAATTGAAAAACGGATCCCCCATCGATCCCCGATGCTGTTGCTCGATGAAATCGTCACGCAAGACGATTCCAATATCCATTGCCGCAAGACCTTTCATGAAGATGAGTTCTTTGTGCAGGGCCATTTCCCGGGTCATCCAATCGTTCCAGGCGTCATTCAATGCGAGTGTTGTTTGCAGGCCGGCGCGATTCTATTGAGTGCCCAGCCAACGGAAGACCAGCCAACGGAAGATCAGCCAACGGAAGCCAGCGGGTTAGTCCCCGTGGCGACCCGCATGGACTCGGTCAAATTCAAACGAATGGTTCGACCTGGCGACACGGTCGACGTGCATGTGACCCTGAATGATCAAGTTAGCAATGCCTACTTTCTGACTGGCAAAATGCTGGTCGCGGGCAAACTTGCCGCTCGTTTAGACTTTGCCTGCAGTATCGCGAATCCACAGGCTGCTGCATCGGGAGAAAAACAATGAGTGACCAAGCTGGCTTTGACTTTTTGGCGTTGACCAACAAGACCTTTCTGGTCATGGGAGTCGCCAATAAGAAGAGCGTGGCGTACCGCATCGCATCGCTGATTGAGCAGGCTGGCGGCAAGGTAATCTACAGCGTTCGCAGCGAGCAACGAAAGGAAACGCTTGCGAAGTTACTACGCGATCGTGAAGTCATCGTCTGTGATGTTGAAAACCAAAATGAAATCGACCGCTTGGCTGACACTCTCTCCGCACAAAATGTCACTTTAGATGGCTTCGTTCATTCGATCGCCTTCGCTGATTATTCAGACGGCATGCGGCCGTTTCACGAGACATCACGTGAACAATTTCTGCAGGCTGTCGATATCTCGGCATTCTCGCTGACCAAGGTTTGCAATGCACTGAAGAATCGATTCGCTCGAGATGCTGCAGTGGTCACAATCGGCATCAGCACGACACGCATGGCAAGTGAGAGCTACGGCTACATGGCGCCGATTAAAGCGGCTCTCGAGTCTTCACTCGCTTTTCTGACGAAATCTTTTAGCCGCTTCAGCGCGGTCCGATTCAACTCGGTGTCAGCCGGATTACTAAAAACGAGCGCCTCGGCGGGAATTCCCGGCTATGTTGACTCGTATCTGTATGCCGAGAAAGTGATCCCCCGGCATCGCGCGGTGGAAACCGATGAAGTCGCCTCGACAGCGGCCTTTTTATTAAGTCCCCGCAGCAGCGGCATCACCGCCCAATCGATCGTGGTGGATGCAGGCATGTCGATCAATTACTTTGATGCGGATGTGATCTCGGCGGTCTCAGCAGCCGATGTCGATTGATGTTTATGAATCTTAATCCGCTCCTGTTAGCACCTTGAACTCTGACCCGCCATGTCCCAACAGATCTACATCAACGGCCAATATTTCGCGAAGGAAGACGCAAAAATAAGCGTTTATGACCATGGCCTGCTCTATGGCGACGGCGTCTTTGAGGGATTGCGGAGCTATGACGGCAAAGTTTTTCGCCTTCAGGAGCACTTGGTGCGGTTGTGGGAATCGGCAATCTCCATTGGATTACACATTCCAACCACGATTGAACAACTCGCGATCGACGTCATCGATTGTGTTGCACGCAACAAGATCTTGGATGGCTACATCCGCTTGGTTGTGACCCGTGGTGCCGGCCCTCTCGGGTTAGATCCGCACAAGTGCAGTGATCCACAAGTGATCATTATCGCTGATCGAATCAAGCTGTATCCCTCCGACCTATATGAAAATGGCTTGGAGCTAGTGACGGCCTCCACGATTCGCAATCACCCCGCAGCACTTAATCCCCGCATTAAGTCGCTCAACTATTTAAACAACATTTTGGCCAAGATGGAGGGCCTGAAAGCTGGTTGTGTCGAAACCCTGATGCTGAATCACAAAGGTGAAGTTGCTGAATGCACGGGCGATAATATTTTTATCGTCAAACAGGGAAAGCTCATTACCCCTCCCATTGATGCCGGAATTTTGGAAGGCATCACGCGCAACGTCGTTCTCGAACTGGCACAGCAAGCGGGGATCGAAACGGTGGAACGTTCGTTAAGCCGTCACGATATTTTCGCCGCGGATGAGTGTTTTCTAACCGGCAGTGCGGCGGAGGTCATTGCTGCGGTAAAACTTGACGGCCGAGTCATTGGAAACGGAAAGCCTGGAAAGGTTACAACCCAGTTAAATGAAGCGTTTCGCCACTGTGTTCGCGAATCATGAGGCCTCTCACCGCTTCAAGGACGCTCTGCTTGAAAAGGTTGATCAGGTGAAAGCGGTTTGTTTTGACAAAGTAAGGCATGTACGCGTCGAAACAATTCCGGACCCGCAACTGGAGTCCGATTCCGACGCGATTGTCCGTGTATCTTTGGCCGGACTGTGCGGGAGCGACTTACACCCTTTCTTCGGGCGGGAAGTCGGCATCCAGGCAGGCACTGTGATGGGCCATGAATTTGTCGGTGAAATCGTGGCCGTGGGTGGCGATGTCCGCACGCTGGAGATCGGTGATCGGGTTTGCTCACCGTTCTCGACAAACTGTGGACATTGCAAAGCATGTCGGCAAGGACTGACGTCGCGGTGCCGGGAAGGTCAATTGTTTGGTTGGCGAGAGAACGGCCGGGGACTTCACGGTGGTCAGGCTGAAAGTGTACGTGTGCCGATGGCTGACGGCACGCTGGTCAAAGTCCCGGATGGAATCTCCGACGAGGTTGCTCTTTTGTTAGGCGATAATTTGAGCACCGGTTTTTTTGCCGCTGAGATGGCGAATGTCGGTCCTGATCAAACCATCGCCGTCGTGGGATGTGGCACCGTCGGACTCCTTGCAATTGTGGCGGCGATCAGTTCAGGTGTCACGAATTTGATTGCGATTGATCCAGACCCCGCTAGACGTGAGCAGGCAACAAAACTAGGTGCTTTGGCTTTTGCAGAACAAAAAAACGCGATGGATGCGGTGCTCGAGCGTTCAGACCAGAGTGGTGCCGATGCTGTCATCGAATTGGTCGGCTTGCCAGCAGCCCAACGGACCGCGTATGACCTGGTTCGCCCTGGCGGCACGCTGTCAGTCATTGGGTGCCATTGCACCCCAAACTTTTCGTTTTCACCAGCCGAAGCCTACGACAAAAATCTTACTTATCGAACCGGCCGCTGCCCCGCCCGGGCTTACATGGATTGGTTGCCAAAGCGATTGGCTGAAAATCCCGTCGACTTGTCATGGGTCTTTACCCACCACTTCTTGATTGATCAGGGAAAAGACGCCTATCGCGTCTTCGCGAACAGGCAGGAGGGCTGCATCAAGGCGGCGATCGAATTTTGAATGGCTAACCTGGTTGGTAAATCCAAAAGGCTAACTCCAGGCGAACGGCCCAACATCCGGGGTGCTATCTGCGTACAAGATGCTATCTGCGATTTTGCCTCTCGTGCAGTATCATAAGAGGTACGGAGATCCAGGGCCGGCTCTTGGTGCCAACAAAGGGCCGAACCGCTTGTTCGATCTCTGCGCGGTGACGGTACCGCCGTCTTTCAAAGATCCGGTCGTCCGGGCCGCCGGATTCGCACGAGCAAGCTTGGCCAGAAGCAGACAAAACGCCAACAAGGAAGATCATGGCAACTCTCTGGAAACGCTCAAAAATCCAACCACGCGACCAAGAAAGGATGAGCCGTCTAGCGGGTGAAGTCGCGTTGCAAAGTTATTCTTCCGAACAGATAGAACAGTGGCAGCGTGAGATCTACCAGCTGACGCTCAGTCTCAGTCGAACGATGGACGGCCCGAATTTTACACGGATCGCAAGGGATGATCTGGTCCGAATGATTCGTCTTTACGATGAAAGGTTCTTTGGCGGGAAAATTCTGCCGACCGCGCAGGCGGAAGGGCTCTCTTTTTCGATCTCATCGCGGATGACCCGAGTTGCTGGAAAACTGGTCACACAATATCCGCATGGGAATTACAACGGTCGGCGTCAGTTTGAACTTGTGATTTCATCCACATTGCTGTTTCAAACCTTTGAAGAACCGGGACAACCGGTCGAAGTTACCGGTCGGATGTGTGCCGATCGCCTTGAGGCAATGCAACGGGTCGCCGAACACGAGTTTGTACATTTGATCGAAATGTTGATCTGGAATGACGGCAACTGCAGCGAAGCGAGATTCCAATCGATCGCAAACCGATATTTTGGACATACCGACTATCGACATGGACTGATCACGCAACGCGAACGAGCTCTGCGGAAATTCAATATTCGGGTAGGCGACCACGTCTACTTTCGCCGTGACGGCCAGAAATTGCGAGGCCGTGTCAACCGAATAACCCGCCGAGCGACGGTCCTCGTTCCCAATCCGAAAGGCGAGCGATTCAGTGACGGCGGCAGATATCTGCGTTATTACGTGCCACTCGAGTCCCTGGAGCGAACCGAGTAGGTTTACCAAACACTACAGTGGAACCGAACCGTCCAGCTAGCCGCTCGGGATTTGTGCCCCCCCCACCGACCGACCAGGTTTCAAATTTTCGTCGCGGGTTGGGGTAACAGTTATAAATGGAATCGGCGGATCGACATCTCGACCCGCACCTCGGAGGGGCTAGGATGATTCCGCATGAACTCGACGAAATTCTTGCATTCGTCCGTTCTCTTGGGCCGATCCC
>JAYZAR010000147.1:0-12050 GCA_036339635.1 Planctomycetota bacterium
CGGCATGACTACTATAAGGAAACTTCATACGGT
This sequence comes from Planctomycetota bacterium, assembly GCA_036339635.1. Lineage (GTDB taxonomy): Bacteria > Planctomycetota > Planctomycetia > Pirellulales > Pirellulaceae > Rubripirellula. Next base: position 34 of record JAYZAR010000147.1, read on the forward strand.
TGGAATGGACGCGGCTGGCCTTTCCAAAATTCAGTCGTGTACAAGGCTTATGCCAACTATCTGCGAAACTACAAGGCGACACGAAGCGAAATCAGCGACGAAGATCGAGATTTGCTTTACGATCACATGACCCAGTATGTCGAACTCCACGGCCGCCGCCGAACCATTGGCGAATGGTACCTGCCCCGTACTGGCGGCTACCGGATGCCGGGCGGTGGCGACGTGGTCCAAAACCATCCCGCCATGGGCAAGGGTTTTGGAGATGTGCAGGATTACTTTCATTCCACTTTTCCTGACATGCTGATCGAGGATCTTATCGGGTTCCAAGCAAGTCATGAGAATCGCTTTACGATTCACCCGCTGATTCCCAATGGTGCCTGGGAATTTCTCTACCTCGGAGATCTGCGCTACCATGAGCACGAAGTCGATATTCTGTGGAAAAAAGACTGGGACAAAGATCAACCCGGCGACCAGAGCAAGCTCTATGTCTGGGTGGACGGCGATCGCGTTGCCACGAGCGATACCTTGACAACACCGCTGGAAGTGGTGCTCCCGTAAAGCTGGTCACGATTTGCGGACATAATGTGTTACATCGCCACCAAAATTGTTCATCTATCCCTGCGGCGGCAACTTTTATGAAAACGAGAAGGCATGTGTTCCGGATGCTGATGAAAACCAAACAAGCGATTCTACTGCGGGCGTTGTGCACAATCTTCATCGCCGCGTGCTGCTCTTCTTCCATCGCTGACGAAGGGTTCGACTGGAAGGCGAATGCGAGGAAGATTGATCAATTCATTCTGACCCATCTGGAATCAAAGCAGCTGAAGCCAAATCCCACGATCACAGACGAGCAATTTGTCCGCCGAACTTACCTCGCCATCATCGGTCGTATTCCCACCATTTCCGAAGCGGACACATTTCTAAAATCCAGCAACTCAGACAAACACTCAGCCCTCATCCTTCAACTTTTGGCAAATGATACCGCCTACACCGCGCATCACTTCCAGTTTTGGGCTGATCTCCTTCGTATTCCCTCTGGCCAGCACTGGTCGTTGATCTACCGCGAGTGGATTCGTCAGCAGATTCATGCCAACACGCCATACGACGAATTCGCTCGCAGGCTGGTCAGTGGGCACGGACTTGTTTTTGATGACCCCGCCGCAGCGTATTACATCCGCGACACCGGGATGCCACTCGACAATATGTCGAATACGGTGCGCATTTTTCTTGGCACGCGACTGGAGTGCGCCCAATGTCATGACCACCCGTTTGACGAGTGGACGCAAATGGACTTTTTCAAAATGGCCGCCTTCACCTACGATTTCGACCACCGTGGTGGTGGCAAGAACCGAAGTAAGATGCTGAACGCGCTCAGGGAAGAAGAAAGAGCCGCTTACTTGGCTGCGATCCCAATTGCAGAGTTTCCTTATCTTCGTTCCAAGGAACAAGTCGAAACTTACCTCCGCAAACCTAGTAACGCCAAATTCCTAGCAAGACACAACCTGACCGAAGTCCAGTTTCGCAAGCTTGCTGCTACCGGCATGACCGCTGAAAAGGAATTAGCCGAGTTCAATGAGCCGACTCGACGTAACATTTCCCAGCTCGGAAACACAATCACGTACACTCAAGTTCGCCACCTCGATCGCCCTCTGAGGCTTCCGCACGACTACCAATACAGCGACGCTGAGCCATATGATGTTGTGTTGCCTGAGACAATGTTTGGTGAGCAGGTCCCGCCTCAGGCCGATCCGACCACTCGCAAGAAAGCGTACGCAAACTGGCTGACTTCCCCGCAAAATCCCCGTTTCACAAAAGTCATCGTGAATCGGATTTGGAAACGCACATTTGGTTACGGAATTTTCGAGCCGGCAGATGATCTCAGTGACGCAACTGAGATCGAAATGCCTGAATTGCTCGCCTATCTCGAAGACTTGATTCGCGAGGTCGACTACGACATCCGAAAATTCCAAGGTGTTTTATTCCACACGGCGTTATTTCGCCGCGAGATGTACGACAAGGAACATTCGATGGGTGTGCCGTTCGACTTCACTGGCCCGTTGATGAAACGAATGAGCGCCGAGCAGCTATGGGATTCGATCGCAACCTTGATCCTTCCGAACATTGATACCCACACACCAAATCGTGCGAAACGATTACGACGAATTTCTGAAACTCAGGCCAAGCATCGCAGCCTGGAAGGTAGGCCGATGGAAGAGGTCTTAGAGCGGATGAAAATTGCCGGATCACGCGACCGCGAGTTCAAGAAAGATCAACAGAAATACAAGCAACTGATTTTCGACGCTTACGACGCCGGGGAGAACAACAAAGCGCAGCAACTTACCAATGAGTTAAAGGAGAAGGAACGCTTCATTGACCAAATGAATCGTGAGACTGTGTTTGTCGATCTGAGAGACCGCGACACCGGTTCTCATGAAATGATGAACGACGGGATGGTGAGGAAAGAGGAGGCAAAGACGAACGAAACCCTCGAAGTCATCAAGAGCGCAAAAAGTCGCAAGCCACCGGAAGGATTGCAAGAACAAGAACGGAAACAATGGCTCGACCAAGAACATCGCCAACTGAAAGCATTTCGTGATGTCGCGCGTGAAATGGCGCGCGCCGTTGATTTGGATTCACCCGCCCGTCGCGGTCACTTTCTGCGCGACTTTGGACAGTCGGATCGCGACGTGATTGAGAATGCGTCATCACACGCGTCGGTGCCACAAGCACTCTATCTACTCAACAGTCCGCTAGCCGTTGCGGTTCACAATCGCAACTCAGTTTTGGGTTCGCAGCTGGAAAACGTACAGAGCCCCCAAGAAAAGTTTGGTGTCATCTACCGTGCGATGCTGACCCGTGAACCAACCGAGCGCGAAACGACGCGTATCCTTGCCGACTACCAGCGTTATGGTGACGAGACGCTCGAAGATCTCGTTTGGGCTTTGCTCAACTCTCGGCAATTTCTGTTCATCCGATGAAATTAATAACCATGTTCAGTAAGAAAACAGACATTGATCGCCGTCGATTTGTCGAGCTAGCGGCCAGCAGCTTTCTCGGTGTCAGCGCGGGCAGCTCCCTCGGTTTTGAGGCCGGCAACCTGTTAGCCGAAAGCGACGGACCATCGCTTACGCCCCACAGCAAGCCCGCCAAGCAACTTGTCTACCTCTTCATGGCAGGAGGGATGAGCCACATCGATACCTTCGACCTGAAGCCGGGGCATGAAAACCAAGGTTCGACGCGACCGATGAACACCAACGCCGATGGGATCCGCGTTTCTACTCATTTGCCGAATTTAGCTCGGCATGCCGACAAACTGTGCGTCGTCAATTCGCTTACCTCGACGGCGGGGGATCACGAAAAGGGCAACTATTTCATGCACACCAGTTATGAGCAGCGTGCCACGATTCGGCACCCAGGGCTCGGCGCGTGGGCACAGCGAACACAGGGAAAACTCAACCCAACGATGCCTGGCTCTGTCTTCATCGGCAAAGAAAGTCGGTTTCACGGAAGTGGTGGGTTTTTTGAACCAGCGTTCGAGCCCCTCGCGATCAGCGATCCGCGGTCTGGCCTGAAATATGCTCACCGCAACGTCCAGCTAGAACGTTTCGAGCGCCGCCGCAGCCTGTCGACCGATCTCGATGCCGAATTCATCGAGCGATATCAATCAAAGCCTGTCCGTGCGTACGGCGACATGTATGAAGATGCGGTACGTTTAATGGATAGCGCTGATTTAAACGCCTTCAACATTCATCGCGAAGACGAGGCAACAAAGGAACGGTACGGCGATGATCCATTTGGTCAGGGTTGCCTTCTCGCCCGCCGTCTGATTGAAAGCAACGTTCGCGCGGTTGAAGTGAGCTTCACGGGATGGGACACACATGCTGACAATTTCACCGCCATGCCTCTGCTGTGCAACACGATGGACCGGGCAGTAGCCGCACTACTTGATGACCTGCAGCGGGTCGGAAAACTAGACGAAACTGTTGTGGTACTAACCACCGAATTTGGTCGCACTCCGATACCCAACCAGAACAGCGGTCGCGACCATTATCCGAAGGCGTTTACCAGCCTCCTGGCAGGCGGTGGGTTCAGAGGAGGCTACCTTTATGGCAAGACATCTGAGGGTGGCGAGGAAGTGGATGAGAATCCGGTAACGATCCCCGATTTCAATGCCACGATTGCTTACGCGCTTGGCATTCCACTCAAGCGGGAACTCTTCAGTCCAACTGGTCGACCCTTCACAGTGGCTCACAAAGGCGATCCGGTCCTGGATCTCCTCATATGATCGGAGAGCTGGTTTGTTCCACTGTGTTGCCTGTTTTTGACACATCCGCTTCGCAGTAGCGATATAAGTAATAAGAATCACCTCTATCATGGGAAGCAGATCCCTTCAGGCAAGAGGGCATGCAGGTCGGTGGGTGCAGATGCCTCTGTGTTCGTGGCAATTAACTGAGCGGCAAGTGGATGATTGCGGGGCCGTGATCGACTATCCTATAAGTCACCGAATAAGCCATGGGCCGTGCGACGAAGCCAGCGAAATATTGCGACGAAGCCAGCGAAATATTGCGGCGATGCCAGCGAACCGCCGCGCAAACGTGAGGCCTGCTCGATGCTCTTCCAGGAGACTCCTGGCTTCAGGACTACCTCGTTTTAGATAGATTGCAAGAATCAATGTCCGAGTTCTTCGTCCAATCTTCTTGCTTTTTACTTCGTCGACTGAATGGTCACCGGGGCGAACTCAATCGTTACAAGCATTGTGTTGGGAGCCAGCGTTCCCACTTCCTCAAATGGCTCGTGCTACTGCTTACTTGCCTTGGATTTTCCACACTACTTTTTCTTTTGGAATCTGCTTCTGCGGAAGAACCGTTTGAGGCATTTTTAGAGAAACACTGCATCGCCTGCCATGGTCCAACTGAGTCAAAGGGTGACCTTCGAGTCGACTTGCTGTCTCGCGACTTCAAGGCAGGCGTGGACAGTCACTACTGGGCTGAGGCGATCGACAAAGTCAACAGCGGCGAGATGCCGCCTCAGGAAGAAACACCACCAAGTCAGGACGAACTTGCGAGCTTCGTCGGGAATCTCAACTCGCTTCTCAAAGAGGGCCGGGCAGCACGCATGGCGGCGCGGCCGGCGACAGCACATTATCGGCTCAGTCGCAGAGAGTTCCAAAACACCGTCTACGACCTCCTTGGCGTGCGTTACGACTCAACCAGGCCTGGAGAGCTGAACGAGGACACGCTCTGGCATGGGTACGAACGTATTGGTTCGCAGCTTTCACTCTCCCCGTCCCACGTAGATCGCTATTACCGAGCGGCCGACATTGTACTTGACCGCGCATTTCCCACTGCGCCCTGCGAAGCGCGCAAAGTCAGGAAGACTGCTGCGGACCTACGTTACGCCGGAGGCAAAAAGGAACAGGAAATACTGGAGCGATTCGGGATCAGGCGGCCCCTGCGTCACCTTCATTTTCCTGGTCGTGTGCAAACGGCACTCCAGCCGAATTGGTTTGGAAAGATCGGCCCAGAACACAGCGGACTTTATCGCCTCCGCCTGCAAGCCAGCGGGATCCGCCCGCCCGGTGGCCAGCCTGCTCACCTCAGCATTGGCAAACAGACTAGCGAGGAAACTGTTGAGGGTCTCGTGGAATTCGACATCACTGCACCAGAAGACAATCCACAGATTTATGAGTTCGACGTGTTCCTTGAAATGCCGACAAATCTGCATTTCTGTGTGGTCGCGACGGATGGTGTAGACAGAAGAGGAGGAGCGGCCTTTCGCAACGCGATTGCCAGCCGAAGCTACGTCTTCACGCACAGTAGCGAGACCCTGCTGCTGAACCCAAATGCTCCGCAAATGTTTGATGGTGAAGGGAACGGAATCTTTTCCACCATATTGCTCGATTGGATCGAGTGGGAAGGGCCGTTGACAACAGAGGCAGAAGCATCTCGGCGAACGGGGGTGGTACCGCCCAAGAATGCAACACCTGCGGAAGTTGGCGAGCATCTGCAACGCTTTGCGCGGCGGGCATGGCGACGACCGGTAAAACAGCAAGAGCTGCAACGCTATCTGCAGTCTTATCAGGCTGAACGGGAAGCTGGTGAAACAGTCACTGATGCCTATCGAGTTGCGCTGCTAGGTGTGCTGACCTCCAGAAACTTCATTTATTTAGTTGAAGGTGAGCCACAGACCCGCCAACACCTCACCGAGTGGGAGCTCGCCTCGCGACTTTCCTACTTCCTCTGGAGTTCGATGCCGGATGATGGCCTGTTTAATGCGGCCCAAGATGGCTCCCTCAACGGTGATGGCTTGTCGCAGCAAGTGGATCGGATGTTAGCGGACAGTCGTATCAACCGATTCATTGACGACTTTGCCCGCCAGTGGTTGCAGTTACATCGCGTGGGCATGTTTCCGCCAGACAAAAAACTCTATCCCGGTTACGACGACTGGCTGGAAACTAGTATGCGAACCGAGCCAGTCGAGTTTTTTCGTGAGCTGTTCGCGAAAAACCTAACAATCGAAGCACTGCTTGATGCCGATTGGACGATGGCCAATGCTCGCCTGTGCGATTTCTACGGATTGCCTGAACCAAACGTGGACGGCTTCCAACGCATTTCACTCCAACCCGAGAACCACCGGGGCGGATTGCTGACGATGGGTGCTGTGTTGGGACTGACTTCTGATGGAACACGCCATCGCCCGGTACACCGCGGCGTCTGGATTAGTGAAACGATTTTCAACAGAAGTCCACCGCCACCTCCCGCCAACGTTGATCCAATCGAGCCCGTGCCACCGCAGGGAACCAAGATTACCATACGCGAAAGAATCGCTGCCCATGCCGGAGACGCAAACTGCGCTGCCTGCCATCGCAACATCGACCCACTCGGTCTCGCATTTGACCATTATGACGCGATCGGCCAATATCGCACGCACGAACGAGTTGCGGCGGGAGTAGGGAATGATCCCTTCGTGGATGCCTCCGGCGTCCTGCCCGACGGTCGGTTCTTTGCTGATTCGGTCGAATTCAAGCAGCGACTGCTTGAGGATCGCGATCAGTTTGCGCGTGCTTTTATCGAACACCTCTGCACCTACGCGCTCCGCCGAGTGCTCACGATTGATGACGACGACGATCTTCGATTCATTGAAGAAAGAGCGAAGAAAAGCGGGTATCGCGTCAAAGACATCGTCCGCGCGGTGGCTCTGTCGAAATTGATCCGAAAGAGATGAACCATCAAGGTTCACTGACGACGAACGACCAAGGCGCCCGATTCTGACAAGAACCTCCCTTCAAGAAGGCAAAACCATGAGTAACTTTCTTTCGCAATCTTGGCTGATTGACCGAAGGCATGCTCTTCGCGCTTTGGGAACTTGTATCTCCCTGCCGATGCTGGAGTGCATGATTCCTCTTCGAGCCGCGGAACCAACCGCAACACCTCGGCGCAGTGCCTTCGTCTATCTCGCCAACGGGGTTCATTCGCTCAATTATCAAATTACATCGCCCGGCAAGGATTACCAGTTTTCTCGGTCGCTCAAACCTTTAGAAAAGTACCGGGAAGTCATTACGCCGATCAGCGGCTTGCATCATCCGGGAAGCCTGGGACACCACCACAACTGCATTGACATCTGGCTGACCGGCGGAAAGATCGGCGCATCGGAACGCAACACGATTTCCGTCGACCAAAAAATGGCCGAAGCCACCGCCCGATATACCCGCTATCCCTCGATCGAAATTGCCATCACGCAGGGTTCCTTGGCTTGGACAGCGGATGGGGTTCAGCTTCCCGCGTTGCGTCGTTGCAGCCAAATTTTCGCGGCGTTGTTCGAGGAACCCAAGGGTGGCATCGCTGCCCAGCGGAGGGCTCTGCGGCGCAAGGCCAGCGTCCTCGATGACAACCTTGCCGAAGTTCGCCAGCTCGAGCAAAAGATCGGGGCGGCTGACAAAGGACGGCTTGATCAATACCTCACCTCCGTTCGTGAGGCAGAGATTCGTACGCGGCGGGCGGACGCCTGGCTTGACACCCCTTTACCTGAAATCTCTGAATCCGATCGCAAACGAACGAATCGCAGCATTCCTGAAACCCAAGCAGGCGACTATTTCCGTACCGTCTACGATCTAATGGTCCTTGCGTTTCAAACCGATCTAACGCGGGTGGCCACCTTCAGTTTGGGAGGCGAAGGTCAGGCGATTGCGATTCCCGAAATCGGAATCACCGAGTCGCGGCATCAGCTCAGCCATCACGGTGGCGATCCAGGTTACATGGAAAAGCTAACGAATTACGACACCTTCGCGATTGAACAATTTGGTTATTTTCTTTCGCGGCTTGCGAAGACCAAGGACGTCAATGGCGAGCCGCTATTGGGATCGACCATGTCATTGTTTGGGAGCGGCATGTCATATGGCCACAGCCATGGAAATGCGAATCTACCGCTGGTCCTTGCCGGTGGTTCTGACCTCGGCTTGAATCATGGTAAACATCTCGACTTCAACCAGGGGCACTTCAGCGGATACCAGCTCGATAAACCTGGTGAGCACTATGGGCTCTGCAGTCGCCCTGCGAACACAGACGCCCACATGAGCAATCTGCTGCTCTTGATGGCTCAGCGCATGGGGATCGAAATCGACTCCTTTGGTGATAGCAACAAGGCGATCGAAATATGATTCCATTACGCATACCAGGAAAAAACGCTCTCTCCGTTTGCATGCGTTTCCCGGCGCGATTGCTCTGGGTACAGATATTTTTTTCGCTCGGATCGCTGCTGCACCCTGCGATTGCTTGCGGCCAGGACCAAGGAACGAGCAACATCGAATCCGAAACTGAATTCATTCGTCCTCGACCCGGGGAATTCCCTCCACTGGAAAAAGCGCATTCGTATCGTGGGGAATTGGTGTTCGTGGATCATGCGAACCGGCGTGGCAGCGTCCGTGTGCAAGGGAAGGGAATGTTTTTTCGCAATGACCCGCACCCGTTCGCTATGCTGCCTTACGGTGTGATCCGCTATCACGGAGCACCAGCAGATCTTCGGGACATCCCGCTCGGCACCGTCTTACACCTACGAGCTTTTTTGCCACCCGATCCTGACCGATCTGTCGTGCCGGTTTTGCCAATCAACAACAAAGAAAAGGATGCAAACCACAATCGTGGAGCAGGAATTTTCCCGGCCGAAAACCATGTTCTTTTACTCGAAGACGAGCCCAGCTACTGCCGACGCGAAGGTAAGATTTGGAAACTCAATCAGCTTGAGATCCAACAGAATCAAGGGACAATCACCGCCACCCGCGACGTGCAGGATGGTTTAGATTCACAAGCTAGCGAGGAAACGCTGACCTTTGATTCTGCTACCCGGATTTGGCGTGGCAGAGAGCGTCTCGGCATGAAGGACCTGATCGCCGAGGGAAGCTGGCGCGCCAGCGGAAAACAATCCCTCGATCAACAAGAGGTCTGGCTCGGAATCACATGGAAGCCCACTCCAAGCGGGGTGTTCACCCGCTTCCACATTTCCGACATCTGGTTGGATGAGCTTGCATTGCAACGTGCCACCGAGAATCAAAACCAAACGCATCAGGCGTTTATTCGCAGTCGTTGGATGCCCGCCTGGGTCGATTCTGTGGAGTACGGAAAATTCGGACAGGCCACAATCACTGCAACCTTGTTCGGTGGCATGGATCAATCGCTTTACGCTGACTTCATCGAGGGAAACCATGCACTCGTGAACTCAGTCGAGAGCACACTAAAGCACACGCATGGTGCTTACGGGCCCTCGCACATGGCATGCCAGGGGCCGATCCTTGCTGTCGTGAAAGTGAATGATAAACCACCCATTGGCAGCAGTGGTATCAAGATAAGCGTTGAAACGGACCTCATCATCGAAGGTGTCCGTCCCGGGCGAGTCATTCGTGTTCGCCCCGCTGAATGGCCCAAAGTCAATCTACCCCGTGAGGAATACCTTCGATCGTCTTCCGCTGAGGAACGCTTTCCTACTCCCGACATTTTCCCGAAGTACTGACCGAAATTTGAGGTTTTCCTACGCTTTGTCTTAACTGCTTGAGAATCGTCATTCACTTGAGAACTGGACTTCGCTTGTAAGCGGGCGTCTTGCGAACCCCAACGCAATTGAAGAACAACCCAGTGTGTAAAGACTCTGGGGCTTGATGACCATCAGTCGCACCTTTACACCAACTCGTGTTAGCCTGTCGCGTTGGCCGTGCTTGATTACACCTCGATTCTGGCAGTCGTCCAGGCAGCGTCAGTCTTCCAAAGCTTTGCCGCTTCGCATTCATGTTTTCACATCCCTTTGTGGGCCTCGAACCCAATGTTCTGCCCTGCGTCCCAGCCAGTGTCCCTGCAGTACTGTGTACGTCGGCATTTCGAGTAAGGAGTCGTCGAACCTTCCCATCTTTCAGATGCCCGGAATCCAGAATCTAGATTGCTGGAGCATGAACAACCTCCAGTCAGGGGTAAAATAAATCCGTTGAGGTTCTGAAAAGTTTCCTCCGATCACGGTGTTCAGGTCACCATGCTCTAAAACGGGAATGGGAAAATCATCGCGGTCATTTTTCTGCTCAAATTCCCTTAGAAACTCGCCGACCGTGGTTTCCTGCCCTGGCCGTGCATCGAAGATTACAGACACGCCTTGATGGAGAGGGACGTTGTTCCGGTAAAAGGTCGTCGTTCCACAGATGACTTCGGGATTTCGCACAGTTTCGGAGGAATCAAACTGAACAAAGGCTTTTGCACCGGACAATCAAGGCGAAGAAGCCGTACATCGCACATTTACCTTGCCACCCGAGCCGAGGTCCGAGACGAATCCCACACGACTGACATAACGCAGAGCATAGCCACCAAGCACGAGGCCGATCAAGCACAGCACGAACGCCCGCGATCGAAGCACACAAATTACAGCTGTATTTAAATAAACACTCGATCGGAATGAATGCATCATGTCAACTGGCGAACACGGAGACCAGGCGGCACCAACCTAAACCGGCCCTGCTGGTGACGTAGCGATTTGAACGACTTTGCTCAAATCGAAAAAGTTCTCAATGTGTGATGGAGTTCATTTTTTGCAACGAGTCCATCTCAAGAACATTGGCACATCAAGAAAGGAAACTGCACCTTGCGTTGACCTGATGATTCTCGCCTTGTGTTTCAAACCGGTCCAACCCAGCCTGGATTGACCGAGTTTGTCTTGACCGAGTTTGCGTTCACCGAGGCATGCATGTGCATTGTGATTCCCTCCCACCAAACTTCAGGTTCGTCGAACGTCTTTTCACACACTGCCCTTTGATTTCCGATTATCTCATATCGCGTTTCTAGAGCCACGCGGCGCGATGGTGGCGGGGTCTCTTGAGCGTAAATGAGAGACAAGGAATCACCGGTAAAACTCCACGGGAATTTCTTCATCCTGTTTCGGTTTTAACTGCACCGCATTATCGTTCGGTGAAATCGTCTGACGACACGATCGCCAACAGGATGTCGCGCAGTGCAAAATCATTAGCTGCGGACTGCTCGTACAGCACTTGCAGGTTTTCGCGATCACGGAAAGTGAGCTGTCGTGCCATTGCATAGGAAAGCAAGTTTTCCATGAATGCTCGCGAAAATTTTTCGCTGTCTTCCAGGAGAATGTTCTTCAGGCCCCGTGGCCCTTCGAATGCGCGACCATCCATATGAACAGTTCTCGTATCCACAGGAAAGCGGCCCGCCTTCTTGGCCTTGTCGGTGCCGATATAGTTGCTCACGTCAGCGTACTCGTCCCGCCAGCGTCCGATCACATCAAAGTTTTCAAGGGCAATTCCGAGGGGATCCATTTTCCGGTGGCAACTGTTACAGCTCGCATTCGCGCGGTGCGCATCGATTGTCTGCTTGATCGTCTCTGTTGTCGTAGGTGGACTAAGCGCTGCGATTTCAAGGTCGGCCGGAGTCTCCAGATGATCACCGTAGAAGCTTTTCAGTACCCAGGCACCACGATAAAACGGATTGGTATATTCCCCATTATTGGTCGTCATCAGCATGAAGCCAGCT
>JAYZAR010000148.1:0-5337 GCA_036339635.1 Planctomycetota bacterium
GGCTGCCGGGCCGAAGTGGCGGAATTGGCAGACGCGCTAGGTTCAGGACCTAGTGTCCTTTATGGACGTGGAGGTTCGAGTCCTCTCTTCGGCACTGAAGTTAAATCTGGTCGATGCGTGCAGTTACGTCACCTGCCAGCGGTTGGCAGTGCAGCCTTTAGATCATTAGGGAAAAGGGTAGTACTACCCCCTTTGATCGAAAGGAGCACTGTCATGTCCATTCGAACTCCGAAGTATCGCCATCATAAGGCGAGCGGCCAAGTCTTGAACCGCTGACGCCGGGCGTGCCACCAGTGGTTGTCATGCCGCTCTTTGCGTCGATGGAATTTCGTAGGTTCAGGACCGTTCCGCGAGAACTCGCGCCCAAAACTCCAGAATGTTGTGAGAAACAGCACGGCAATGAGTTTTCGCGTGAGCAGAATTCTGGTCCCAAAACTGTGCCCTGATCGGGCTTCAAGACAAAGTCTTGGATAAGCGAAAGCGTCGTTCGACTTTTTTGCCCTTACGCGCATCCAATGCATGTTAATGATGACAAGAACTGGACTCTGACGATGAGGGGCATTTAGACACTATCAATCCACTCCTCGATGGCTTCAGCGAGCTCGACAGCCCGATTCAATGGCATCCAGTGTGTGCCCGGTATGATAGTCAACGTTGATTTAGGGATGGTCTGATTTAATCGTCTTGCCTGAACTACGGGAAAGTGCTTGTCGTTATCGGCCCAAAGAACAAGTGTTGGGCAACAGATGCGTTCGTACTGAGTCGGTAATTGGTGAAGTGTACCCTGGTAACCGGCGCACATTTTACTGATGTAGCTGCGAACCGTTGGGTTGAAAAAGGCTGTTCGGAAATCATTGAGTAGCTGCTTCCCCATGCGATAGCCAACCGGTAAAAAGGTTCGCTCTGCGCGACGAAAGACGATTCTAGGCAGTGCCTGAAGCGCAAAGCGATTGAAACCAAACTTCTGCAACAGGCGAATTTCCCAAGAGGTCTTTTCGTCGCCAAAGACCAGTGAGTTCATCACCACCAGTCGTTGCACACGCTGGGGGTGCAAGGAGGCGAACACCAAGGCGGGCTGGCCACCCATGTCGATACCAACGATGGTCGGTCGCTCCAAATTGAGTTCGTCAAGTATGGTAAGCAATTGCTTAGCTTTGTGTTCGGGTGTAGCACCGCCAGGCCATGCTTCGCTATAGCCCATGCCAGGCCAATCGAAAGCGATTGCCTCGAACCGATCCGCGAGTAGCGGCGCCAACCGGCACCAAAGCTGCAGGTTCTCCGGATAGCCGTGCAGGAAAACGATCGGCTGTCCCTGGCCGACTCTCGCGATACGCAGTCGCTTTCCGTTGCTCATTGGGATGTGCTTAGTGGTCAACAATGAACTCGAATCACTCATTTTTTCATTCCGACATCTGCCAGTAGCCGATCCGCTGCCAGAATTCCTGACACCGCGCAAAAGCTGACCCATTGCCCCGGATGGGTCGCGCTACCCGCAAGATACAGATTGCGAATCCAGGGACTGCGATGAGCGATACGACCGGCCAACATAAATCGCGACGTCATCGAGGGGTTCATGCTGTTGTTATGGAGATGAAAGGCGGTACCCCATTCGTTGGGAATTCGTGTTTGTAACACGCGGATGTCCGCGAACAAATCACGCCACGCCGTTTCATTGAGAACCCGATCAAGAAACTCACGTTGACCTTGTTCACCCCCCATCTCGGCCCGCGTGTGGGACCTCGGCGCCAAAAGCCGTGCCGGAAACCAATCGTCCTGTGCAAGCGTCGGATCGACAACACCTGGAGTGATCAGCAGGCGGCACCCGTCAGGTTCGTCATGTAGCCAGAATCGCAAGTACGGCGGCTCTGTCTTTCCTTTCACTGCCAAATACGCGCAGACGCCCGGGGACTGTAGCGGTAGCTTTTCAAAGTAGCACTTGGTTCGATCGCTAAGGGTCGACCGACCGTTTTCGTCCAGTAGTTGGCCGTAGGTTGCCAGGCCAACATTGGAAACCACAGCATCGGCTGCCAGTATTTCGTCTTCAAGTTGAACTCCGTTGGCCGTTGCATTCTTGCAAAGAATTTGCTGGACCCGGGTGTCGAAGCGAAATTCAACCCCCGATTCAACTGCGACTTTGAACAGTCCTTCCGGGATCGTTGCGATGCCGCCGAGCGGGTAACACGCACCGACATCGTGAATCACTGACGTGACTAGCGCTAGTGGAGAGGGAGCTTGTCCAACGCGTTGCCCAGCCACCTCGGTCCAGATGCCAAGAGCCTGCGCGATTGGCCCGGGCAATCGGGACGACTTGAAAACAGAACCCAAGGATCGCAGGATAAACGGCACATCTCGCCAGGCACCGGTTCGAATGACGTCCCGAAGACCCGGATGAGATTTACACTGCATCGTCTGAAGTCGTTGATACGTAGCACCAGTTCGAGCGATGAATTGTCGGTAGAGGTTTCCTGACCCTGGCCAGCTTGCTTCAAACTCCGTAGCTGTTCTATCCAACGAGTCGTAGATCGAGACCGATTCTTCTGAACCACGGCTCACCTGATACACGTTTGGAATTCGCTGCAGTTGAAAATGATCGGCGGGATTAATGTTCAGCTGCCGGAAGCTCCATTCTAGACCGGGTCGATCAAGCAACACGTAAGGTCCAGCATCAAATCGGAATCCGTCGATCTCAATACCGGATGCTAAGCCTCCGGCAGTTGACCGGGCTTCAAGGACTGTCACTCTGCAATCATGTTGAGCAAGGTGAATGGCAGAGGTCAGTCCGCCGATGCCCGCTCCAATAATGACAACATTGCGTGCCATATGGTTACCTGGTGGACTTGGCTTCGGGAACGTTCAAACCCAACAGCCAGCGGACCGCTCGCCGTATGGTCCGTAGCATAAAACCAGCAGGCCGAATTAACGGGAAAGTGCTCTGATCCATTTCGGGAAGAAACAGCGAACCGCGACCACTGCCCATCACGTAGACCGGGTAAGCCATGATGCTAAACAGAGCCCGGAGTTCATTGTGATAGGGTCCACGCCACTGTGAGATGGGTGTGTCCTCGCCGATGATCTCGATCGACTGATTTGCACCACCAAACCATTGCACCGTGGTACGCAATAGGCTCGAAGATTGGAACTGCTTGACACCGAGATGCTTTAACGCCACCGCATCGACGGCGAGCGAGTCGGCTCCCGCGTAGAACCGAAGGGGATGAACCGGTCGTCGACACCCCATGACTCCCACCAAGCCATCGGGGGCATGTTTGAATGCGTCGATAATGCCGAAGTGCGGCGGAAAATCGTTTAGGAGCATCATGACCGCGGTCGCGCGATCTGCCTGGCGTTCGAGGAACAGGTACTCGTCGCAGCGACATCCCACCCATTCGATATTACCGACACATAGCAAAGCCATCTCAATTGGGTGACTACGCAGTTTTGGAAATGAAATCCGAAAGTCGGCGTCTCGCCACGACTTTGCGATCGTGTATTGGGCCATCCCACGTGAATACTGATGCTGAACTTTATCTTCTTCCGTATCGATGATCTGGTAGTTAGAAGAATTCAGCCCAAAGTAATCGGCGACGGCATGGACCGATCGATTTTGAAAAAAACGATCGTAAATGTTTCGGCCTTCTACCACACGGATTTCAGAGCAGCCCAAATCAAGCAGGTACGCAGCCAGATCGTCGAGCAGTTCGGGATCAGTGATCGGCGACAAATCCTTGGCATGGTAGCCCAGCATGAAGGTCGGCTTGATGGCAACTTTGAGTTGCTCAACAGGTTGCTGTAAGAATTCAGCACGCGAGAGAAGAGCTTCACGGAGTCCGCAGTCCTCAAGCAATCGGCGAAACGTCTGACGTTTGTCGCTTGCTGGGTCTGAACCAACTACGTGCACAGTTTGGCCGCTGCCAATCGGGTTCTCAATTTCGGAGAGCTGGCGATGTTCGCGCGGAAGGAACTCTTCGCCGACGCCGCGGATTTTATCGATGAGAGTCGCAACGGTTTCCTGGTCCGCCAGCGTATCGCTGTCTGTCAGAGCCGCAGCGAGAATCTCAAACAACTCGCCATGCCGGTCTTCATCCACTGCCACGCGTTCGAAATCCCGGGCCATCTGTTGATTCAGGTCTGGCTGCGACTGAGCAAGCTCGGCAATCCGATACCAGCAGACGGCGGCCGTTTTTTCGGCGTCCACGTTGAATAGGCAAAAACTTCGAAACGGCCCCAATTGCAGATGCTGCTTGACGTCGTCTGGCACTTTTCCAACGAGACCGCCAACCCAAGTGACCACGCTCGCTACCAACTTCGAAAAGGGCGCTCGTTTCCAACGACTGTGCTGCATGACCGACGCAGCCCAACCTCCGATCCCTCCCGCTGCCTGAGTCAAAAAAGCCACGGTTCGTAACCGCCAGCCACCCAACTTAAGAATTGCTCCACGAATATAAATCGTGTGCATTTCTTCGTCTTTCCAGATCCAGATGAGGGCATACCGAATGAGTTCTTTCACCTCATCAGCCAGTGGCATCGCGTTGATTCGTTTTTCCATCAACGATTCACGATAACCCACCGAAGCGAGCTCCTCGCGTTCTAGTGCCATGAGGAACAACTGAATCATCTCTCGCCGCGGATCGTTAGCACTGATCTGACGAATGGCCGCCAATTCGCGTTCAAATTCTTCGTAGACTGCGCCCATAAGGTTGTTTGGTTTGGGAATTCGGAACGGTAACCTTTTTGATTAGACCGCAATTGAGCAAAATCGTTAACCTGCTCTGATTTGCCCAAAACGCATTTGGCTACTCGAGTTGGGCTGCCCCTATTTTGCTCGTAAGACGTATTCCGGTCGATAGCCAAACTTTACATCGGTGACGCCTCTGTAGGGTCAGAAAACTCAGCCGACCTGATTTCTTAGCGTTCTACTCGGTCGTTAGAAATCGAAGTGCCTAGACTTGAGCCGAGCTCATCGCCCGGTCAGCTTTGCCGTGGCGACAGCAGCAAGTGGTGATCTTGGTGAAGTTGAGGTCCACGCTAACTACGGCCTTGTTTCCATCAACTTTGACGCTACCGCCCAGCTTCTTAATAGCGGCAATCGCCTCGGCGGGTGTCGGCTTGGCCGCTTCCGGTTTCTTCTCAGGCTTGGCAATGGACGACAGATAGTCTCGATCCGCCTTGCTCAGCTGGGAGACGGGAACCGTGATGACCTTGCCGTCCTGGCGCTTGAGCCTGACGTTTCCGTCCTTGGCTTCGACCAGTTCGGCCTCGATTGAAAACTTTCCGTCACTGCTGGTCCACTTGCGTGCCGAAACCGGCGCCGCTGTCACCAGCAAACCCACGAGCAGC
>JAYZAR010000149.1:0-5447 GCA_036339635.1 Planctomycetota bacterium
GCTTTCCGGGGCTTGGCTGTCCGGGGCTTGGCTTTCCGGGGCTTGGCTTTCCGGGGCTTGGCTGTCCGGGGCTTGGCTTTCCGGGGTCTGGCTATCAGGGGTCTCGCCGGTGCTCATCAAAATCGACTGCGAAAAGAGGGGTTGCGGAGGGCAAAGACTGCCCGATGAAGGGCTACAGTCTAGCAATCGTGGACTCTGATCGGTAGGCTTCGCTGCGGTCCCGATTCCACACCAAAATGTAGGAGCTTACCGTGCCCGAGTTGGATCCATTTGCTGCAGAAAAGCTCGATTCGCTTCCTAAAGCCTTGTTGCAACTGATTCAACAGGCTCCATTGCCCGATCTGGACGACGGCCCAGGCGACCCCGCCTTGGCTCAGCGAATCACCGACCTCCAACCGAGCGACTTCGGCATGCTATCGCGGGGGCGGCAAGCTTTATGCCTGAGCGGAATGTGGTTGCTGGTCGGTGAACTCGACCAAAGCCACTCGATCAGCCAAAGTATCGAGTCGCCAGAAGGTAGTTTTTGGCATGGCATCATGCACCGCCGCGAAGGCGATTTTGGCAATGCCAAATACTGGTTCCGCCGTGTCGGGCCGCATCCCGTTTTCGAAGACCTGCCGGAACTCACCAATCAAGATTACGACGATCCATTCAATTTTGTTGACCAATGCAGCCAAGCGGTACGCAAGTCGTCGAGTCGCCGCGAGGATTGCCGGCGGGCCCAGTGGGTAGAATGGCAGCGGCTCATGGTCCATTGCCTCGGTTGAATTGACACTGTCTCCGTTTGAACGAAGACTGACTCGGTTGGCCGGAAACGGTTTGTTTGGAATGGCACGAAATGGGGGTCGTTCGACCACCGCCCGGTCATTCGATCACATCATCCCCGAATGCAAGTGCAGGTCATTAGCCGTTGAACACTTTTAAACAGGGTGGGTTAAGCCAACGCTTCAAACGCTCGATTTCAGATCTTTGCTGACGGGCGGATTGGCCAGTTTGGCTGGTGATCACCAAGACGGTGTCCGCTGGTGCCGCCTGCTCCACTGCCCACGCAACGGCTCGTTTTTGGTCGGCCACTAATCGAAACGCAGCACACTTGGTGACTCCATCAAGCAAGGCATGCGAATCATTCAAGAATGCCGATTGTGCTTCTTTTCGCGAGGTCACAATCGCGTGATCGGCAAACCGCTCCATAATCGATCCGTAGCGCGCCAATGATTCAGCCGAGGTTGCTTGGTCAATCGCCAGCACACACCACAAACGCCCATTTGATTTCATCGAACGGCAAGTATGCAAACTGGATAAAACACGATCAGGTGAACCACCTGCATCCACTACCACGGTAGCCCGGTCATACTCGCTCAAACGCTGGCCTCGCCCCGGAATTTCTCGTAACGAGCCCAATCGCTCAGCGATCGATTCAATCGGCAACGCAATCAGCAGGCCAACCGTCGCAGCTGCTGCGTGATTAGCAGCCATCGCATCACCGCAAAGTGCAGTTTCCATGACCGCGGTTGTGTCCTGGTGTGTCAACAACAAGGTGCTCATGCCGCCTGAATGTTCAATAACATTGACTGCAACATCACCAAGCGTACCAACGCCATAAGTCAGCACGTGACATTCGTGCTCGTGAATGATTTGACATGCTCGCTTGTCGTCGCTGGGTGCAATCACAACACCATCGGCTGTCACTCTCTCAAGTAAACATTGCAGCGCAGGGGGACCAAAATCACCACTTCGCGAGGCCGCCCCCGTGACAATCAAAATGTCGAATTGGATCGAGTCATAATGACCGTGCCGTGCTTGTTCCTCGCTCACTTCAACGATTGCTGCATGACTTCCCGCATCGACAGACTCCGATAGATGTTCGACCAATCGAACTCCGGTGGCCAACGCATCGTCGTCGGTCGTTTGCACAACACCGTCACTGTTCCCAAGGTCACAAACATACGAAGTACGAATTCCCGAGGCTCTCAGCAAAGACGCGATCAACAGCGTGGTACTGGTTTTTCCAGCTGCTCCCATCACACCAACCGTCAGTAGATTTCGATCGGGCTGGCCAAGCTGTCGGGAGCGAATTTTAGCCAACGCCAATTCGACGTCGCCAACAACACATTGCGGCAACGGGCAAGGCAATAATTGTTCGGTCAAAATGCCCGCAGCACCTCTCGCCATTGCATCGGCAACCAACCGGCTTGGGCAATCCTCGCCGATTCGATAGACCACCAGTTCACCGACCGAAGCAACTGCGGCTGACTCGGCAATCTCACCGACAAGAATATCGGAATCGCCCGAAAAATCAGCGGCAGGAAACAACTCGCTTAAAGAAATGCCCGGCTCGTCGGGCACAGAGGCAGCACGCTGCGGGTCGTGATGAGCCGTCGGAAACGTGGAAAGCGACCCAATCGATTGCGACTTAAACGATTGTGACTTAAACGATTGCGAACAATCAAATCCATGACGCATGACAGCCTCCTTGCTCATCACTCTGGACGGATGCCGGAGGCATCCATGTTTCACGGTGGTTCCACCACCGCCGATCTAGCATCCCATGCCGGATCGCCCAGTGATTGTTCCCATCTGAACCGAATGGTCAAGAGGAAACTTCAAAACGGAGGCTCAACGCTCCCGGCCAAGATTGGAAATCAGTCGATCAGACTAGAAGCCCACGAAGCCTGCCCCCAACCTGCTCTACGACTGGTCCCAATCCGTTGTGGACTGAAAATGAGACGTAAACCGCTGCACCAAGAAACGGTTTCACATGCGTTTGCACCGTTAAAACAGACGCTACTTGCCTTTGATAGCAATCCCCGCATCCTTCATCAGAGCCTGCAAATCATGCCAAGCCGCCCTTTTGGCCGCAGGATTTCGCAGCAGATAAGCGGGGTGATAAGTCACCAAGACTTTGCTGTCATGATAACGGTGCATCGATCCCCTCAGTCGCCCCACTGACAGGCGGCTCTGCAGCAACTCTTGAGCACTGACGGCGCCCAAACAGACGATGTATTCGGGGCGAAGAATCCGCAATTGCGTTTGATAATAGGGCCGACAGTTGGCTATTTCCTCCGGTTCGGGATTTCGATTTCCAGGCGGTCGACATTTCACAGTATTGAGAATGTAAGTGT
Organism: Planctomycetota bacterium; assembly: GCA_036339635.1. Lineage (GTDB taxonomy): Bacteria > Planctomycetota > Planctomycetia > Pirellulales > Pirellulaceae > Rubripirellula. Next base: position 3,123 of record JAYZAR010000149.1, read on the forward strand.
CTTCACGCCGCAGCGTGCAGGCTTCGATCATTTTGGTGAGCAATTCGCCTGCCCGACCTACGAAGGGACGTCCCGATAAGTCCTCATCCTGACCAGGCGCCTCACCAAAAAAAACAAAGCGGGGCTGGGCAGCCCCCTCCCCAAAAACCGTGCGTGTACGGCAAGAAGCAAGCTGTCCGCAATGTTCGCAGGCGGAAACCTGCAAGCCCAGTTCGTCCAATTTGACTTGCCGTTGCGGGAGCGACAACGATTCCCCGGGATAGGGTTCACCGGACACAGTAACCGCAGCAACCGGGTCAAGTCGACCGGCGGGACGGTTTGAAGCGGGACGGTTTGCCGTCGAATTTGGCCCAGCGGGTGAACCAGCGGGTGAACTCCCATCGGCAGCTGAACTTGGTGGTGCAGTGGAGGCGACTGACCTGGCTTGCCTAGATGTCTCGGTTTGTCCCACGGTTTCCGTTTGCCGCGTCGCGACAGATCGTCTGGTCGATGACCGGACGATCGATTGGGGATCGGGATGCTGTACGGCGAGAGCTTCTGTTTCAACCCCAGGATCAAATTCAAGCTTTAACTTGGCTACTGCCTCGCAGCGATTGGCAGGCAACCAGCGGACCCCAAGGCGCTGTAAGTGAGCCGCCAGTGCAGCCGCCTCCTCGCGGATTTCTTTCGCGTCCAAGTCTTGTAGAGATCCCATGTCTGTCCTGTATTCACCCCGTCCCATGCGACGGTGAAGGTACTGCGAGGCTAAGTAGTGAATGTACCAGAAAAGGGTTGTCGAGCGGGATAACCACGGCTCCGGCAAGCCTGCGTGATTTGCTGGCCATCGATCGTTCTCACCGGCCCCCTGACCAGGCATCCTTCAAATCATTTGCTGACAATTGGAACGCGGGGTCTGACAGATTCGTGACACAAACACTATGTTGGCCGCTTAGGATTCCTCTTTTTTACTCGCTTTTGATAAGACCGATGCCCGTCCCTCATGTTGCAATCGTCGGTCGACCGAACGTTGGCAAAAGTAGTCTTTTCAATTGGTTGGCCCGTCGCCGCCTAGCAATCGTCGATGATTACGCAGGGGTCACCCGCGACCGGATGACCACACTGATTGAAGCCGATGATCGCTATTTTGAATTGATCGACACCGGCGGCATGGGCATCGAGGACGAGGATGACCTGACCGCTGACGTGCGGCGCCAAATCGAATTGGCGATCAATTCAGCCGATATCGTGTTATTGGTGGTCGATGTCCAAACAGGATTGATGCCACTAGACGAAGAAGTCGTTGAGCGGTTACGAGGCCTGCAAAGGCCAGTCATTCTGGTCGCCAACAAGGCCGACCAGCCCCACTTTGACACCCAAGCCGAGGAATTCCATAAGTTCGGACACAAAGATTTGATCTGTGTCAGTACCACACAAAATCGCAACCGCGATGCGCTGATCGATTTGATTGCCGATCATCTACCTGATGGGGATGAAGAGACGGTGGAAACACCGCGAATGAAACTGACGATCGTGGGACGCCGCAACGTCGGCAAGAGCACGTTCGTCAATACGCTTGCCGAGACTGATCGAATGATCGTCAGTGAAGTCCCCGGCACAACGCGAGACAGCGTCGACGTTCAATTCACGCTCGATGGCCAAACCTTTACGGCAATCGACACCCCAGGCCTTCGAAAACGAAAAAGCCAACGGACCGACCTGGAATTTTATGGCACCCACCGCGCTCAACGTAGTGTCCGCCGGGCCGACGTTGTGCTTATGTTTTTCGATGCCACCGAAACGGTCAGCAAAGTCGACAAGCAGCTAATTGGCTACGTGATGGAGAACTACAAACCATGCATCTTTGTGATTAACAAGTGGGATCAATTGCACGGTGAAGTGGCAACCGATCGCTGGGTCCGATACCTGCGAGCCCAATTCCCCACGCTGGCATACGCACCAATCGCGTTCATTACCGGACAATCAGGTAAGAATGTCAAAGCACTATTGAACCATGCAACCATGCTGTTCAAACAAGCTCGCGAACGTGTCTCGACCGGTGCATTGAACCGGATATTGCGGGCCGCAATCGAAGCGCACCAGCCACCCCTGTACCAAAACCGTCGACCGAAGATCTATTACGCAACCCAGGTCACTACCGAGCCTCCCACCATCGTTTTGATCTGCAGCGACCCGCAAGCATTTGGCAACGACTATCAACGCTACCTCATCGGAGTCCTCCGAGATCACCTTCGGTTTGGTGAAGTGCCAATCAAGATGTATCTGCAAAAACGCAAACGGAATGAGGAAATCCCACAAGGAGCAGTTTCCTGATCGACGACCTGAAAA
>JAYZAR010000150.1:0-10851 GCA_036339635.1 Planctomycetota bacterium
TCGTCAGTGATCCGCGCGGGTGAAGGTGATCTGCGTCGTGCCGACCCCGCCTCCATCGCTCAACAATTGCAACCGTTAGAGATTCGATTTGTCAGCAGCAGTATGTGGAGCGACGAAAATCGCGCGGCAGGCAGTTCGATGCTGACGCTTTTTTTGCTTAGCTTACTAGCACTGGTCTTGGCAGCGGAACAAGCATTGGCGTTTTGGGCCAGTTATCACTCGGGAGCGGGAGCGGCCGTGCCAGGACAGCGTCCTATTTCGACCAGCGGTGGGGTGCAGTCATGAACCAGGCGTCCAGTGCGGAACCAACCATCGCCGGAGATGTACAACAGATCGTTTACGAATTTACCCGCGCTCAGACCCTCGAGGGGTGGTGGGTTTGGGCTATGCTGGTTGCCAGCATTGCAGCGATCCTGTTTGCGTGCATCCGGTTCTACCGACGTGATGTTTCGGAATTATCAACGCCGATTCGAATTGTCCTTGTCGTACTGCGGATCACATCAATCGTCGCTTTGGTTTTTTTCTTCTTCGATCTACAGAGACGAACCCAAAGGCTAGTCACGCGTCCCAGCGAAATCGCCATCTTGGTGGATACGAGCCAAAGCATGTCACTTCCAGCCGGCAGCACTGCCGGCATGCCAAGCCGAACCGAAAGAGCCGAACAGTTACTGGCAGACTCAGATTTGCTTGAAAAACTTTCACAAGAGCATCGAGTTAATGTCTACGCATTTGGTGAAGAAGCACAACCGCGGTTAATCGAGACGCGAGGCGGTCTCCCCAGCCAAGCAGAAGCGGCGGAGGATAACGAAGTAAAAACGCCGCGGTCCGATATCGCATTAGTAGGCGCGATCCTCGTAGGTATAGGCGTTCTGCTTGCAATTTCTTCCTTGCTGATCGGAGTCGCCGGTCGATCCGTTACGGCAGGTTGGTGTGTCGTGGGTACCTTCTGTGCGCTGCTGTTAGGAATCCTATTGTTGGGCAGTGTTTACAGTATCCGCAGTCAAAGCACACTGGTCGACTTACTTGGCATCGAAGCCACAAACCCTGGTCAGCAACAAGGTACCGAGACCGATGCAGAGAAAGAGGATACCTCCACCGAAGCACTGGCCCCAATGAAAGTCACTGACTGGGATCAGGAAATTGCTGCCGCCGCCATCCAAAGCCGGATCGGTGATGGAATCCGCAATGTGTTGGCCGATCATGATCCCGCGACATTGGCCGGAATCATTCTGATCAGCGACGGCCAGAGTAACGGCGGAAGCGACGCGAGCGTCGCGGTCACCTCAGCAAAGCGAAGTGACGTAGCGGTCTATCCAATTGGATTAGGAAGCAGCGATGCTCCCATCAATGTTCGACTCGTTGACCTAGATGCGCCCCGGCGGGTTTATCCAGGTGACAAGTTTGCAGTGGCCGCAGTGCTTCAGGGGAGCGGTCCTAACCCAATCGAAGTAGAGGTCCAATTACTAGACGGTTTGGACAGCCAGCCTGACGAAGAAACAAAACCGTCGGGGGACAAAATTGTGCCTCCCGGCGCGGTAATCGATTCCCAAAAAGTTAAAGTCAACAACGACGGCACTTTGACCGGTATTCGCTTTGAACTCGAGCCCGAGTCGGTTGGGCGTCGACGTTTGGCGGTGAGAGTTGTAGCACCAGAAGAAGATCGCAATGATGCGGACGATATTCGAGATGCTCGCTACGAGGTTGTGTCTCGCAAACTACGAGTCCTCGCAGTTGCGGGTGGACCAACTCGCGAATATCGATTTGTTCGAAACCTGCTGTTCCGCGACAACTCGATTGAACTTGATGCTTGGCTGCAAACTGGCCAACCTGGAATCAGCCAGGATGTAGATCGTGTTTTGCAGGCATTTCCCTCCACTGCGGAAGATTTGTTCCAATATGATGCGGTTGTTCTGTTCGATCCGGATTGGACCGCAATGTCCGCGGAAAATCTCGACATGATCGACCGTTGGCTCACACAACAGGCAGGCGGGATGATCCTCGTTGCGGGCCCTGTTTACCACCCCCAATGGTCGCGGCGACGCACCGACCCCAGGGTCAGTCGCATCGCGGGCTTTTTCCCTGTCAATGTTTCAACTCGTGGCCCGCTCCTGGCAGGCGGCAGACAAGGGGGTGAACTGCCCTGGCCCCTAAAATTTACCCCCGAAGCGCGCCGAGCCGAGTTTTTATGGATTGCCGAAGATCCGGAGGAAAGCTTTCGTGCGTGGGAAGAGTTCGATGGTGTCTACGACTACGTGGATGTGAAGAGTGCTAAGACGGGGGCAAAAGTTTATGCATACTTCTCCGACCCGACCGCAGAAATTGGTGGCTCGCTGCCAGTATTTTTAGCATCACAATTTTACGGTGCCGGGCGAGTTTTCTTTCAAGCAAGTGGCGAGATGTGGCGTTTGCGAGGTGAAAGCGATGCCTACTTCCAAAGCTACTACACCAAGTTGGTCCGCTGGGTCAGCGAGGGACGGTTGCTCCGAGACAGCAACCGAGGCATCTTGCTAATCGATTCCTCGCGGGCGATGGTTGGTGATACCATTACCGTCCGGGCCGTGCTGACCGATGAACAATTCGAACCGCTCGATCTGCCCGAAGTACCCGCCAAGCTGTTGGCCCCCGGTGGCCTGATCAAAGACATCAAGTTACTACCCCTCAAAGGTGAACCTAGAGCCGGAACCTATGGTGGACGTTTCGTCGTTCGCGAAGCTGGCAGCTACGAGATTCGCTTGACCCTCGGTGATGCGTTGGGCGAACAAGTGCTGAGGCAGAGCGTGCAAGTGCGTCTGCCAACCGTTGAACTAGAGCGTCCACGGCGCAATGACGAGGAACTCGAAAAGTTTGCCTCCAATACCGGCGGACAATATTTGGCTGTTACACAGGAGACGACAGACGATGCCATCGTCGAACAACTGACGTCTCGAATCCGCCCACAACCCCAGACGACAATCCTACCGGGAACCCCTGACGAAGATTTCAATCGTCGACGAAACGCCACCTTGATGTGGCTGATCGGAACAATGCTGACCATGGAGTGGGTGACCCGTCGCGTGAATCGGCTTGCTTAGACCGAAGGGGCTTGTCTGAAATGTAGCCGCTTGCCGTGCCGGAGAGATCAGCCTGATATGTTTCACCGGTAATTGGCCGCGAACCAGTATGGTAGGTAACCAATTTTGATCGCCCTGGTCGAGCAGGCCTTCGAATGGGCAAAGGGATGCAGGACCTCGCCAACGCGAGCTTTGGAACCAGCAAATCGCCAATGGGAAAACCACTCGCGTTTTCCTGCGAACCAAAATTCCTAAGTGCTCTTTTTTAATCATCTGCATTTCGAATGAGAACGAAATGACCAGCCGTCTTTTCAGTTGAAAACGCGAATCGCGTGACCAAAACGCAAAACGTGCTAGATCCAAATTCGGGTTTGGAGGATAGTATTGTTATGACATCGCCGTTTTCGAAATTCGAAACTCAAACGACGAACTCACAATCGAAGGCGATCCTGCTCGTTTTCGGCGTTGGGACGGTAGTGTTGTTTTTGCTGCTCACATTTCTCGTTGGCCTACCGGTGCGAAACTCGCTTAGAGAGCAGGCCTGCCACTCATTGCAGGCAACACTTCGCGGTGACGTGATTCAATTGGAAAGTTGGATTGAATCACGCAAGTCGGACGTTCGTCGGTTCACCACGCGACATTTGGCGTCGATCCGTGAGATTCCCGAGGAAATGGCTGACGGGGCAGGGCCGCTCATTCCGGATGATCTGGATCCACGCTACTTAGGCTGGGTATTGCTCGACAGTGACCGCCGCACTGTGCAGAGTAGTTTGCCAAAACTACAAGGCCAGCAATTGCCCATCGTTGGTTCCATTTGGAAACGTTTACCCGAGCGTGCGCCGTTTGTGGTTTGGCCATTTCGCGTGCCGCTTTCAACAACCGAATCGAGTCAGAACGAAGTTTTAATGGGAGTGGTCGAGCCCCTTGTTGAGGGTGGAAAGCCTCTCGGTGGCGTCATGTTACTGCTCGATCCAATCGCTGAATTTGAAGCCTGCTTTTCTGGCAGCAACCTTGGCGAAACAGCAGAATCAATTGCATTTGGACCAGCTGCACAATTGATTTATAGCAGCAGTTACAAACAGGATCATCAAGGGCGAGATACATTGCCTGCTGCAGGTCAAGAAATGTTGGGAGTCCCACTTCGCAAACGCAATGGAACATTAACCACCATCGCCGATCAGGCGACTCGTGGAGGTTCAGGAATCGCACAAGATGCTGTCGATGATTACCGGGGAAAATCAGTGTTGGCCGCGTGGCAATGGTTGCCTAAACACCAACTCGGATTGGCGGTAAAAATCGAGTCCGCGGAAGTCATGTCTGCATGGAAAAGGCTGTGTTGGGCTTGGTCAGCCTTTGTGATCTTGTTGGTAACAGCCGTTGCCGGTGGCTACCGATGGCTCGGTCGGGAAAAGTCGGTTTGCAATCATGGAACTGGTATTCGACAACTGGGACAATACGAATTGCGACAAATGGTCGGCCAAGGGGGGATGGGCGCCGTCTATCGCGGCACACATCGACTGCTGCAACGCGATGTCGCCATCAAGGTGCTCGAAGCTACCCAGCTGAGCGAAAAAGCGGCTTCACGGTTTGAGCGGGAAGTCCAAATGACAGCACGTTTATGCCATCCAAATACGATCGACATTTACGATTATGGTCGAACGGAAGAAGGCACTTTCTTCTATGTAATGGAATTCATTGACGGCATAACGCTGCAGGAATTGGTCGATCAATTCGGCGCCCAACCGCCTGGGCGAGTAATTCACCTGATGCTGCAAATCTGCGGTTCACTTGCCGAGGCACATCAGCAAGGGATGGTCCATCGTGATATTAAACCTTCCAATATCTTGCTGACCGCCCGTGCTGGCCTGTACGACATGATCAAAGTACTTGACTTTGGATTGGTGAAAAACATCCATGAGACTGCCATGGAACTGACGCTTTCCGATGGCATCACTGGCACACCGATGTACATGTCACCAGAATCAGTCCGCGATGCAGCGATGGCAGATCAACGTAGCGATCTGTACTCTGTCGGCGCCGTCGGGTACACCCTTCTAACGGGCCAACCCACCTTTGACAGCGATTCCTCGGTTGATGTCTGCTTGAAACAACTCACGGAAATGCCGCTAAAGCCAGAGGACCGCCTTGGGAAACCGCTGCCGACAGATTTACAAAACGTTTTAATGAGTTGCCTACGGAAGGACCCTAACGAGCGTCCTCGATCGATCGAAGACCTACAATCAGCGTTATTGCATTGCAAAGCGGATGATTGGGTTCGGGGCGATGCCCTCCAGTGGTGGGAAATCGAATTTGTCGCCCAACGCAATCATTTGAATGCAGATCCGAAGCATGGGCCAAATCTAACAGGGAAACCGCAGATAAAATCGACCACAAAGTAGCTCGAAACGAGATAACGAATGACGGAAGTACAGGAGTTCACCGAACTCTGTCTGAAAGCTGGCCCCGATAAGCCAACCTCGTTGCTGAAGAACAACCACCTTCTGATTCAACTTTCTGCCCGTCATCACACACCCCTCAAACCGCCAACCAAAAATAAATATGAAGTTCGGATTTCGGCGAAATAAGGAACCCGAAGCGATCGATTGGCCCAGCCTGCACTCGTTGCTGGAGGACGATGATCGTCGGGCAGCAGTGGAATATTTTTTTCCTGATCACTCTCGTGAAAGTTTTCTCGCAGCCACCCAGCGTTTGAACCAAGTAATTGCAGCCCAGATATCGACAACCGGCCGCAAACTGAGCACCGCCAGCAAACTCGTGAATTGGCCGACGGTGGCGGTCGCGGGAATGCTGAACGCTGGCAAGACCAGCCTGGTCGCCACTTTCCTCAGCGAATCGGGGCGGGCCCGAACACTACGCGGAACCAACAATGACCAAGGAACGCATCGGTGTGTCTTATGGCTGCCGAGCGAATGGCAGCAGGATGCAGAGTTGTGGGGACTGTTGATGAGCCGCATCGGAGAGGCGATTGGGCAGCCACCTGAAATACTTAGCGAAAACCCAACCGAGGCCCATCGGCAGTACAACAACCTTGGTGGCAGCGACCAAACATTGCAGGTGCCACTGGTTGCCACTGATCCTTGGCTCGACGAGGTTGGGCTGGGCTTGCTCGATTGCCCCGATATCGTCTCCGATGAAGCATTTGGACTTGGTTCACCCGAGCAAAGACGCACACTGCTCGGTCGAGCCGCAACCCTTTGCAGTGCGTTCCTAGTTGTCACCTCAGCCGAATCGTCTCGCGACGGCACACTTGGCGACCTGCTCAGGATCGCTTCGGACCTTATGCCAGGCGTCCCCCGCTTGCTAGCGGTCAATAAGATTCGTGCGAGACAATCACCCGATCAGGTTCTCGACACCTTTCGCCCTCTTGCGCAAGCCCATGGCATCGAAACTGTTTATGCAGCGTACGATTTCGAAGTTCCAACCAGCCGCCCTTTCATACCTGGCTTTGACGAATCAGCGATAGCATATGAGGCTCGCAATCGCGAACCGCTGCCGGTCTTTTTCTCGCTGTCCGAAGACGCCGACGATAATCCACCAGCCGCCATTTCGGACGACCGTTTGCTACATGCCCTGCCGCTGCGTTTGGATCGCGGAAAGCTGTTCGAAAAATTTCGACTCGCCTTACAAACCAACTTGCGAAATGTGATTTGGGATTCCGCATTCCCGTTAATCGATACGGGTGCCGACAAAACCCAAAAATCAACTTCGCAGGCGCAACAATGCTTGCTCGACGCAGCAGTCGACTTTTTTGCACATCGCGAGGTCGGTGGTGAGATCGCCGACCTGCGGCTGCATCAAAGTGAACGAATTGTACGTCAATTGTCCGAGAGTTTTTCTGCAACTGCCCCCTGGTATGCCCGTTGGGGCGTGCGTCTGAGTGCCAAAGTACGACGTGTGTTTGGCGGCGCCGGAGACCTAATTCGCCAATTCACCCCCTCAGCAGTCGCTCAAAAAACGGCGGATGAGATCAAGGACAAATTTCGTCGCGGTGATTACGGTGGACTTCTCACACCGCAACGGTTGGCAAGCTCCATTGAACGGCACGGCGGACGAATTGCGCTTTCGCACCTGTGTTCAGAATCCGGGGTGCCCGACTCGAACACCTGGGAGTATTGTTCGGACGCCGCTATCTCGCGTTTTGAACGGGACGATTTCACTTCGCTCGATCCACGCCGCCTCGACAAGGCGGTTCGAACCATGTGGGACGAAGTTCCTACCCACAAAAAACTAGCAGCCGGCTTGACGCCACTTGCGGCAATGCTGGCGACCTTTGGTGGTGTGCTAATGATCCCCATCGACTTTGGGGCAACCCACCTGATTGCATCCGCATCGATTCCCGAACTTTTGGCCGCCGCTGGATTGACGACCCTCTCTACGCTCTGGGCAGGTAGCCAAAATATGCGAAATGTCGGGCGTCAGGCGGCGCGGCAGCAGCTCGCAGATTTTCATGCCGTGCTTTGCGATACGTTTGGTGTCGCTCGTCCCGACATCCCGCAAACGATTCGGGTTGCCGGTGTGAAGGAACCGGTCGGGCCCTCTAAAATCGTGGTCCGCGAACCTTGCAGTCAAGCGTTACCCGTATATCGGGTTCGCGATGAGTTTCGTCAAGAATTGCAGCGTCTCGTTCCTCGAAATAGAACTTAGCTTCTCGTTATGAACGAAAAATTCTCGCGACCAAGTCACAAGGATGGCGATTCCCTAGCCTTGGGGAGCCCAGGAGAAGCTTTTCTGCGCCGGGTGCGTCGTTCCGCGGTGCATGTACTCGGTGACAGCACCACCGGACGTGAAGTGCTGGAATTATGCGAAGCGCACGAGGAGGCGAGGCGACTTATTCTCGAAGATCGCAGCAGCGGCCATGTTATCGTCGCCGTAGTTGGTGCGACCGGCCAAGGGAAATCATGGCTGATCCAACAACTGGTTCGATCCAGTCCCGTTGCTAAGTCGATCGTCAGTGGCAACAACGGTGATGAGGCAACCGAGAAATTGACCTGGATTGGGCCCAGCCCACCCGCAGATCTCGATTCCATTCAAGAGAATTATTTGCATTGCAAAGCAGCCGACATGCAGTCCATCGGCGCAACTTATGTGCTCGTTGACGCACCAGGGGCAACCGAACACCGCCGCTCGGTCGCGAACGTGGCAGCCCGCGCGCTTCAGCTCGCCTCCGTCCTGGTACTTGTCGTTCGCCGCGATCAAATTCGAAGTGAGGCGGTCGGCATGCTTACTCATGCCAGCGAAGGTACAGTTGTCATTCCGGTGGTGAATGCCGTTCGTCGACGAGACGACATGCTCGATGCGGATGTCGATTCACTCATAAGCCGCATGCGACAGGCTGCCCCCACCAGCGGAATCGCCCCCGTCGTCATCATTGATGATTTTGAGGTCGAGGGTCGAACCCCTGATTCAGTCGGCCCAGAGGCCGCCGAACGAGTTGCCAATCGGCTGCAAACCGAATTGGGTAGTAGCTGGGAAGGGGATCGCCGTCGAAGTGCTCGGCTCGCCGCACTCGATGCCCGTTTTCGAGCAGCTTTACATTCCGTACTCAGCGGCCAGTTACCCAACGTGACCGCAGCCGTTAAACATTTAAATGAGGAAGCCTTGGCTCTGCCTGCTGAGGTCGCGGAATCACTGGTTGGCAGTGGTGGGCCGCTACGTGCCGCAGTGAGGTCACGACTCCGACTATCCCTCCTGACAGATACCGCCGCAATTTGTTTTCCCTATCGCTCCGTTTTAGGATTGCTGAATTTAACCCATGGAGCCTGGGATCGTGCGCTCATGTCACTTTCCGGGTCCCTCCCTTCACTAGTAAGTATGGTTTGGAGTAGCGGCCGCAATCTGTCCGCCGATCGTGGTGCCCAAGCTGATCTTCGAGAGGGTTTGCGACGACGCAGCACTGCTGCCGTCGCTGATCGTTTGGAACCTTTGGCACTTAGATTCCGGGAAGAATTGGCAGCTTCGCGATCGCAACAAGCCAGCGGGATCACCACCGAAGATCAATCGCGATCCCAAGTTGCCTATCTTTCCGGGATCGACACGCTGCAAGAAAGCTCCCAGCGAATTTTTGAGCATGAGGTTGAACAGGTCGCCGTTACTCGAGTGGCCGCCGTTGGCTGCGGCCTAGTTGGCACACTCATTTTTTGGATATTGATGGCGGGTCCCATCGTGGCCTTATATCAGGGATACTTCGCAGCAAGCTTCACGACAATTCGAGATTTGGCTGGTGACTTAAGTTTGTTTCCGCGAGCCGAGTTATCGATGATGCTGACCAGTTTCATCTTATCACTGCTGCCGACTGCATTATTCGCAATGATCGTATTAACCATTTCCCAAAGTCGTCGCCGGGTTGCTCTCGCTGAAGCAAACATTCGACGGCAACATCATGAAGTGATCGATCGTCTGCAGCGAGATGGAGTTTTGCAACTACGTTGGGACGAACCCTTGCTCGCCGACGCGGAATTCTTGCTTTCCGCAGGAACTGCCACAGGAGATTTGTCGTGATCATGATGCCGTTTCAATGCCCGTTGGCGCAAGCCGTGGCGACCTCAGAATCATTGGACGGACCCGAAGCAACCGAAGCAAGCTCGGGGTTGATGGAGATCATCTTCAGTGGTGGTGCAGTTGGCTTGACGATCTTGTTGATCCTATTTGCGCTCAGTGTCACCGCCGCCTACCTGTTGTTCGATCAGGTGATGACACTCCGACGACGCGAAATTTTACCCGACGGTGTCAGCGACGCAGTTCGCCAATCCCTGTTAACGGGTCGACCTGCGGAAGCCGATGCCGCCTGCCGTCGTGCCCCAAGTGTCCTGAGTGTCGTTCTTTTATCGGGGTTAACTGAACTGGAATTCGGCTGGAGAGAAGTTGAGAAGGCGGTCGAAGATTCGCTCGCACAGCAAGCAGCGCGACTGATGCGACGAATTGAATACTTATCTGTCATCGGTAATATCGCCCCCATGGTCGGTTTATTGGGAACAGTCACCGGCATGATTTTTGCCTTTCAACAGGTCGCCACCACTCGTGGTGCTGCCGGGGCGGGAGACCTTGCGGAAGGGATCTACCAGGCGTTGGTGACCACCGTTGGCGGACTGATCGTGGCCATCCCCTCACTGGCGATTTATGCGGTTTGTCGTAATCGCGTCGACTCGATGATCGCAGAGGTGGCTTACCAGAGCCAGCATGCGTTGGCTCCAATTAAACGCCGCCCTACCAGTCGAGTCCGACCGACCCCGCCAGGAAGTAGTGGTGGCGGACGACAAGCTCCCCCCAAATCTCCTTGAATCCATCATGCTTCCAGGCATCAAACTTTTTGATTTGACCGATCACGTTGCCCTCGTGACCGGCGGTTCCAAAGGACTCGGCAAAGCGATTTCGGCGGGGCTTGCTTCGGCCGGCGCGCGGATCGCTTTGGTGAGCCGAAATCAGTCAGAAGCCGATCAGGCCGCTCGTGAAATTGCCGTCGATTTCGGAGTCGATGCAATCGGCTTCGAAGCGGATGTTACCGATCCGGATCGAGTTGAATCGGTCGTGGCCGAAGTTATCAAGCGATTCGGCCGAATCGACACATTGATTAATAATGCCGGAATCAATACTCGCGGCCCAATCGAAGAATTAACGCTCGAACAGTTTCGAGAAGTCCAGCAGATCAATGTCGACGGAATTTGGATTGCCTGCCGAGCGGTCGTTGGCGCAATGAAGCAGCAAGGACGAGGGCGAATCATCAATCTGGCCAGCACGCTAGGTTTGGTCGGCTTGGCCAATCGCACACCCTACGCCACGAGCA
>JAYZAR010000151.1:0-22700 GCA_036339635.1 Planctomycetota bacterium
AAGGTACCGCTGACGTGTTTCCGGTAGACGATACAGATAATTCGCTAACGCTGAATTGGAATGGACGGCAAGGTTCGCAATCGGTTCAATGACCCGGGGAACTTCTGTCGTGAATGCTGAGTCAGTGCCCCAGGGCACAAAATACAGTTTCGAGTTTTCGGGGTTCTCGTAGAGAAAAAAATTGTTCTGATTGTGGGTGTAGCCATCCCAAAAACCAATCAAGCTCTCGGTTGCCCAGTACTTCAAAAATGAATCCAGATCAACGAGTTCATCTAGCTTCTGGATGTCAATCTTAGGCTCTTCCAGAAAATCCGTGAGTTCATCGATTTTTGTTTTGGAATTCTTCTTGAGCTTCTTCTTGTATTCAAAGCGTTTTTTTGCCGAGGGCAAGACATCGGCAAGGGTTCCCTCGGCCAGCAAGCCGGTGCCGTCACCAAACACTCGCTCAAGCATGGGAGGCTTGATGGACTCAACATGTGAATAGACGCCAAGCGACTTGCCATTAACCGTGACGAGAGCGAAGTTGCAGCGTGGCGCCGGAACCCCCGCCTCTGCGAACAACTTGTAGGACAGATACTGATTTAACCTTGACGGATCCTGCTTATTGTTGTTCAGCGTGATTCGGTCGAGTGCACCAAAGGGTGACTGATCTCGATAGCGATTGAAACGAATCTTCAGCGAGGGACGACCCTCATCTAACGATCCAAGGAAGCCTTTTTTTCGTATCCCAACTTGCTTGATTTCTAAACCATCAATCGTGACGTCAGCTTTCACGTACTCAAACGGTGTTTCGGCTGGCTCTTCGGCACTCAACGAACCAAGGAAGTCACGAGACTGCTTTCGAATGATGTCCCAGTCCGCCACATCGATGCGAATGTCGACCTTCAAAAGATGGCTCGGATCAAAGAGGTGATCAGGACTCTTCGCTGCGGTCGATTTCTCCTGCGGGCCAATCTCCCCAAAGGTCAAGTTGTTCTGCACCAACAAGGAAAGCAAGACGCAGAGCGAAGCGGAACGATAGCCCGCGTGTATCAATTTGTAGGGCATGGCAAAGTTTTTTGCGATGAATGGAATGAAAGCGACAACTTGCTGCCGCGGGTTAATCTTGGGCAAAAGGGCTCGCCGATCGGGTCCAGTTGTCTGGACAAATGAAAAAAGGACAATCGCCACGATCCTCATTGTATTCGCCAGCAGAAGCGACCGTTCATCGGCATTTTGGAAAGATTGGTCCGAGCGGTCATGCGAACGACGTGCCGATCACAAAATGGCAAGGCATGCGGTTAGATGTTAATGATGACGGCTTCACGCGAGGCGTCAATCGCTAAAGCGAGATGCTAAAGCGGCGTGGCCCTCAGGCTTGCCAGGTTCCCATGGTCAAGCAGTTACTCGATATCACACATACAAGGCTCTCGGTTTGACGGCGTGAACCGGTTTTCCGGCCGCAACGTCCGCCTCTGTTCGTTTTGGCCGACATTCGGCTTCAGCCCGTTTTGCCTTTGCAGCCTGCTGTTTTACGTGCGGCTGTTCATTTGCAATCGGACGGAATTGTCTTATTTGGATTGACGGTTGGTCACCCACAACAGTCCCTGGCTGACCAGATTAAGATAACGTGGATCCCCGACCGTTTCATTATTATGCCCGAGCGTGGTGCTGAAGATCCGCGTCTTCTTTGGGCCATATTCGTTAACCCACACCACAGCAGCTTCAGCACTGCGGCCTTTCGCGTTCGGGTTTTCTTTTAGTTCGCGTTTGCGAGGTTTCTGCATCTGCGTCCCACGGGCCAAGACCGTTGTGCCAGCGTAAATGCGGATGTTGTTGTACAGCTCCTCATTGATCGTCGTCCAATTCTTCAATCCGCCCGTTGCGGGATGATCGTCTATGACGTAGTCGACATCGATAGGCGATTGTGGTCCATGCCCAGTCGACTGCACACCGAGCATTTCATACCAAGCGGAGTTATCGGCACCAGGCTCAACCGGGGAGCGGAAATCGCCCCAGCGGTAGCTGTGCATCGCGCAATGGAGATTGACGGCGGGCACTCCACCAAGGTGAGCCTTTAAAATCCGGTTGACGTAAGGACGCTCAATCACCGATGCGGAGCACTCATCATGAATGACCACATCGTAGGCATCCGCCCAGTCATCGGATTCATAAATCTCAAACCGCGTCTTCGTCGTGCCATCCGGATTAAAGACCACAGTGACTTCCGCGTCGATTCGTTTTTCAATCCCCTCCTTCAGAAGTTTTGTTTGCGTTGCGTAATCATGGCAGCAGCCGCCAGCGACCAACAAAACCTTCAGCTTTTTTGTTGATTGAACCTCCTCGGCTCGAAGCATCATCGAAGGAATAAATAACGCGATCAGAATCAGAAGTGCGAAGCGGTGGTTCATTGCGTTCTCATTCGCAAAGGAAAATGGACGGAGTAAAGAACCCGCGAGTTTAATCGGTCCATACGAAGGGTTGGAGGCTCGGCAGATCAGCGAAGCAGGCTTTCCCGGAAGTCTTTCGCCGCTTTGACATCGGTCAAGTTAGGCACTTCCTGCGGCGAGTTGCTCTAGTTGGGGGGATGCGTAGCAGCGTCGCACGAGTCGCTCACAATATCTCACGAGTCGCTCAAAATCAGATACGCCCAAAAGTGTTGACCGCATAAGGCAGCAGGAAAACCGGGATCGTGAATACTGCACCTGGCTACGGCGTCCACCGAGACAGCTACAACCAAATCGACGTGTTGCTTGGGCCAGCTGACTCTAAACACACGAAAGTCATTGATTGCGAAGGCCGAAAGCTGCAAGCGATTCGGTGCGGTGATTTAAAAGCCCAATCCATTGTTAAAAACAAAGGTTGGTTTGGAGCGAAAGAACACCGGAATGCACTTTTTTTATTTTATCTTTGCCGTGATCGCTGCAAGCGGGTCGCCGAGGGATCAGGAAACATTTTCGAGCTACTTCGGTAAAAACAGGTGGGCTTATGCGTCTGCAAAGAAAAATTTCTTTCGATATCTTACGACATGGAAGGGCTTCCCGCCATGATCCGAATCGGTGGCAGGAAATGCCGAAGAGATTGAGGAGCCGACGGGGGAACTCGAAGGTGGTCAATGAGTCCCAAACTGACCTTCATGGTTAAACCACTCAGTGAAACCAATCACCGGGCTTACTGTCAGAACGGGACTGGAGTCGGCGGTTGCGGGAGGTAACGCTTGATCTTGTCGATTTCCCTCTCTCTTGGGGTGATCGCGTCGGGAATCTTGCTTTGGGTGGCTCCGTGAAGCGTGCGCGATCGATTACGAACGTGGACGGAGAACTCCGAGATACTATTTTCGGCTGCCGAGCCTCAGAGCCAGTCTTTCAGGAATTGGCTGCCGAAGAGAGCCAATCGATCGAATAGTACACTGACTGAACGGTTTAACCTGGGATCCGCTTGGCGGTGGGTGTCGATGCGTCGAAGTTGCGTCAGAGGAATCACGCCGCTGAGTTGTGTTTGATGCTAAAATCTGGCCTCCTGCAGCTAGTCCTAGCATGAGCGCCGAGTGGTTGTGTTTCTTGGCATAGGAACGACCCAAAACTTTTGGCGGTTGAACCAATGCTCCGAGGCTGGCTTGCATCCCCACTGCCCGTCGCTCCGATCCAAAGACCTACCTAAGATGAAACAAACACTACCAAGCCCAACACTTGCATTCTTCGTTCCTGTCTTTAGGGCTGCCGCCTTCGCATTGTTAATGACAAGGCCATCCCTCGCAGCGGAGCCGTTAAAGGTTTTCATCCTGGCAGGCCAATCCAACATGGTCGGCCACGCGAGAGCGCACACGATTGCTACGCTTTACGCTTCGGACCAGCCGCGGGACAATCAATTGCTTCAAATGGTAATCGAACCAAACAGCAATCTTTCCAAAGAGATCCTTGAGGAACAATTAGCGCGGGGTAGAAAATTGGATCAGCTCACCGGGGGCATCTCAAACAGCAAGATCAAAGCAATGGAGGATGGGCCCGAGAAAACCATAGTTGAAGCGGAGGCCAAAGATTTAAAGGACGCGCATGAGGACTACAAGAAATCTGTCGCGTCGGCCTGTGTCATCTCCGACCGTGTCTACATCAACTCGATCGCCGATGGGAATAAGCGTGCAGGAAAACTAGGTATCGGATATGGCGGCGCTCGCGACAAGATCGGACCGGAATACGCCTTTGGACTCTCAATCGCCAACAAAGTCGACGGTCCTATTCTGTTGATCAAAACCTCGTGGGGAGGAAAGTCCTTGAACTACAACTTCCGCCCGCCGTCGGCAGGTGCTTACACGCTCAATGAGAAAGAACAAGCGAGTGATAAGGTTGATGAGATCAAAGAAAATGTTGGTTTGAATTACCGGATGATGAATGAAGCAATTCGCAAGGTTCTCGACAATCTCGCGGAGAATCATCCAGCCTACGATGCCGATGCTGGGTATGAGATCTCCGGATTTGTCTGGTTTCAAGGGTTCAACGATCAATTTTCACCGGAGTTTCGTGACAACTATAAGGACAACATGATTTCGTTCATCAAGGATGTTCGGAAAGAGTACAAAACCCCCAAGATGCCATTCGTGATCGGTGTCCTGGGCACAGGGGTGACCGCTGAAAAGGTCGCCGTAAACCAGGTCTCTGTCGGACAAAGAGAGGCCGCCAAGGCGATGGGAGCCAAGAATTACGTGGCTTCGGTCGAGAGCTATACCGAGTACTCCGAATTCTCGAACAACATTTTCCAGAAGGGTTGGCCCGAGCACTATCATGAGTGGGACACCGTGGGAAGTGATCGGCCCTACCACTATTTGGGCAGTGGCGCATTTTTTGTGCGGCTAGGTGATGCATTCGCAAATTCGATGGCCAAGCTAATTGTGGATCACGGGAAATAACGTTGCATTGCGAAACTCGCGACGAAACAACCCGGGTCGAAAAATGGAGGCTTGGCAACTCTTCTACCTGGCCTGGTACATGTTGGCTAAAAGATGAAATTTCCCAGCGGAATCGTGGATCCGACCTTCACTCGCAAGGCTGCAAGTTCACCACAAACCCGTAGAAGAAACGTAGCGAAGGTCAAAGGCACGACAGGTTGGCATTTTGCCTACTTTCCCGCTCCAGATCGGGTCGCTGTCTGTGACGACCGGTTAGCGAGGAAGGCCAAAGCAACTTTGACATGAGTGGGAAACGCCAGACCGAATTCAGGCGAGGCACAGGACTCATGGATTGTGGGAGAGTGGAACTATCGATCCAAAGGCACAAGCTTTCAGACGCATTTCACAGCACGCAGCGATGGAACCGTCGAGTGGATCGACGGGCCCAGCAATCCAAGCCTCATCAACTATTGCTCGCAGTATGATTATCGGTGGTCCTGATTAGTGATCAACCTGTTGTGAAAGGCGAGCAAAGCTAGCATTTGATCGGCCGCCCCGTCCGCGATGGCAGAGCACAATGTGATGACGCACGATGTGATGATTGGGGCGGAGGAGTCTCCGCAGCGACCGCAACCCGCCAACGGTAAATGTTATTTCAAGACTGGGCCCAAGAAGACTGGGCCCACGAAGATTAAGCCGAAGTCGCTCCCTTTAAAATCAATCCATCTCGCCGGCTCAGTCCCTCTTGCGTGGCAGGCCTGCGTTGCTGGATTCGATCTTCGCTAGGTTGGCATTCTTCAGTCGCTTGCTGCAGATCCTCCATGATTTTGGTCTGCCAGTGTAGGATGGCTGGGCATTGTTCCCGCTTCACGTCGAAATCTAGATCTCGCCGCAGGAACATCCCCCCTGGCAGGCACTCATCTTCAATTGCAGTAGAATCTCGCAGCCTGAACACTTAAAAGAGCGGCTAGTTGCTGCTGGCTTGTCGGAGAATTTCTGCATGGAAAATATGGTGACATCCAGCCTGCCGGTAATCGGCTGGCGTGAATGGGTTGGACTGCCGGATCTTGGTATCAAGAGGATCAAAGCCAAAGTGGATACGGGGGCGCGCTCGTCCTCGCTGCACGCATTCGATCTCTGTGACTTTGATAGAGATGATGAAAAATGGGTGCGGTTTCGTATCCATCCGGTGCAGCGTAGAGGTGATAAGACCGTTGAGGCGGAGGCAAGGGTTTTGGAATATCGCTCCGTTCGCAGTTCGAGTGGCAAAGCTTCAATGAGGCCCGTGATCATTACGAATATCGTTCTGCTTGGGGTCTCCTGGCCAGTGGAACTTACACTCGCAAATCGTAACGAGATGGGCTTTCGCATGCTTCTTGGTCGAGAGGCATTCCGTAAGCGTTTTGTCGTCGATGCCGGCAATTCCTACTATGCCGGCAAACCCAAACGGAAGAAAAAGCCAGCGAAGTGAGAAAACTTATCCGCTGGAATGAAGAGCGACGCATCTTGGAGATCGTATGAAACTTGGCATTCTTTCCTGCAGTCTCACGTGCTACAGCACGCGGCGACTTCGCGAAGCCGCGGAACAACGAGGGCACAAGGTCAAGGTCCTAAACACGTTAAAATTCGCGATCGACCTGGAGAAAGGCGCTCCCGATCTCTTCTTTCGAACCAAGCAACTGACACACTACGATGCCGTTCTGCCGCGTGTCGGTGCATCCATCACTTATTTTGGGACGGCAGTTGTTCGCCAATTCGAGCAAATGGATGTGTTCTGTGCGAATTCTTCCGGAGGCATTTCGAATTCCCGGGATAAACTTCGCAGTTTGCAAATCCTCAGTCGCCATCATATCGGCATTCCCAAGACCACCTTTGTCCGCGACAAGAAAGATGTACTGCCAGCGATTGAGCGAGTTGGCGGCGCCCCCGTGATCATCAAGCTGATCGAAGGCACGCAAGGTATCGGCGTCTTGCTCGCTGAAACAGTGAAATCTGCTGAAGCCATCATTGAGCTATTGCAAAGCCAAAAGCAGAGCGTCTTGATTCAAAAGTTCGTCGCCGAAAGCAAGGGGCGCGACATTCGAGCGTTCGTCGTCGGCGACCAAGTCGTGGGCGCCATGCGACGTGTCGCACAGGGGCAAGAGTTTCGTAGTAACGTCCATCGGGGTGGTGTCACGGAACCGATAATTCTCGATGAAACTTATTGCGAAACGGCGATTCGTGCAGCCCAGATTTTGGGACTCCGAGTGGCAGGTGTTGATATGCTTGAGGGTGCCAATGGTCCACAAATCATGGAGGTGAATTCCTCCCCCGGCCTGGAGGGCATCGAGCATTGCACCCAACTCGACATCGCCGGTTCGATCATTGACTACATCGCGGCTCAGGTCGATTTTCCTGAGATTGACCTGCGTCAACGCCTCACGGTCAGTCGCGGTTACGGGGTTACCGAAATTCACATACCCGACGGATCTGAATATGTGGGGAAAGCGATCGCAGAATCAGGATTGCGGGATCGCGACCTGAATGTGTTGACGCTATATCGTGGAACAACGGTGATTCCCAACCCGAAGTCGACCCGAGAGCTCGTAGCAGGAGACCGATTACTCTGCTTCGGCAAGTTGGAGCTCATGAGAGATCTGATCCCTGCCAAAACGAGGCGTAAACGGAGGCCCACGGTCAAGGACTTACCTGATCTGCCGGTCGCTGATGAAGTTCACGTTGACGAAAATTCATCCCGTTTTTTGAAGCGGGCAACCAATGCTGACGACTCTTCCATTTCGTGGACAGCCAACGAAGAATACTGAAGGACGCAAGACCCGCTTTGTCAGCGTGACAAATTGCAGGCTGCTTCAAAAACAGTGTCTGTAAAAAACGGGGTCTGTAAAAAACGGGGTCTGTAAAAAACGGGGTCTGTAAAAAACAGGGTCTTTTTAAAACAGAGCGGTCAAAACCGGACAGTCGCGGGATGCGTGATCGCGGTACCCCAATCAATATTGGCAAGCGATTGTCGTTTGAAGACAGCTGCTCCCAAGCAGGATACGTGTCCCGTTGTCTACGTGAACCCCTGGGTTGCCCTGTCTGGAACATGTCTGATTGCCAAGGTGCAGACAGGCAATTGACGGAACTACTTTCAAGCATCGACACCCACTCGAAATGCAGCTCCTAACTACTTGCATTTTGCGGAGGTTTCCGAGCCGGTCTAGCCAACGCCCCATCCCCCATTTAATCTGAATCAGATGAGTTCTACATGCGGAAACTCCACTTTGCATGGACGCCACTTTGAATGGTCTCTGTAACTTCATTCATGCAGAAGCATCTAAGCATAAGCAAGGTGGCTCTAACGCCAACAATACTGCAACCGGACGAAACGGTTAATTGCGGATGCATTAGCCATAATCATTTGACCCAATTCGCTTTTTTCATTGCGTTCGTTTTTCCTCGATAACTCATAGGCTCACCCGTGAAAAAGCTCATTAAACCTCTGGTCGGCCTGTTGGTTATCGCCGCGATTGGCTTGGCCGCCGCTGCGTTGGCGATCACTAGGTCAACACACTCCAGCGTCACTGCGCTTCGGCAAGAAATTACAAAAAAAGGTGACCCGCTTTACTTTGCGGATTTTCAACCGCAATCGATAGATGGGGGAAGCAACGGCTATTTCCATTTAATGAATGCGAAGGAAGAAATACTCACTTTCAGTGATTTTTTAATGGAAGGCTTTAACGGTGAGTCGGAGGTCAATTTTAATGATCCGAAGAAGCTGAGCAAATCCGCTGTCGAGCGATTGGTGACAGGGGTTGAGATCCACAAGCAACTATTCGAGCAACTTGAACGTATGGCGGCGTGCGAGCAATTCCAAGCTGATCTAGATTATACCGACGGAATGTTTGTTTCCCTTCCCCACTTAAATCTCTTTACGTCGATTGCAGATAGCTTACAGGCCAAGACCGTCGCGGATGTGTCTCAGCAAAGAGGTGATGAAGCGATTCGAAATTGCATCTCGGGGATGCGGATTGCCCGACTGCTGATGAATGAACCAATCTTGGTTTCGTTTTTGGTTGCGATTGCTTTGGAGCGAACAATGCTCGACAGCGCGTTTTATGTTATTTCTTCCACGCCGACTTCGGCGGAATCTCGCGTTGAATTGGCACTTGAGATCGCCACCTCGGCGTATGGAAGTGGCGTTGTGCGAGTACTGAAAGGCGAGCGGTCCTGTGGCATTCAAACCTTCAAAGATCTTCGGGAAGGCAAAAAAGATCTCTTGGAAGGAACCGACGCTTCGAATCTCATCCCGGGATTTGGGTTTGAGCGGGCGTACCTCAATGATGACGAATCCAAGTACATAGAATTCATGAACGCCATGATCGCGAGTGCAGCCGAATCTCATGGTGAGCGCGTTCGGGTATTTGCGGAGATAAATCAAGAAATCGAGGACTCAGGATTTCGCTTTATGGTTACGAAACTGATCTTGCCAGGGATTCTTGCCGTCACCGAAGTGGTTGATCAGATCGAAGTGAAGGCACGGTGCCTCCAGGTCATTCTTCGATTGCAAGGTGAGGGTGAAGTCGCCCTTGAAGATCTTCCTGAAGACCCTTTTAGTGGAAAACCTCTACTTGCGAAACAGACCGAACAAGGTTGGACGGTCTATAGTGTTGGCGTAAATCAGCAGGACGATGAAGGCGGCCTCGGGACGCCAGATGAGAATTGGCGTCAAACACCAGATATCGGCTATGGACCAGTACTCGCCTCCCCCTTTGGCGAAGACGAAAGCTAATCGATTCGGAAGCATCGCGGCCCGAACCTGAACGGCGGGTTGATCCTGAAAGACGGGACATCCTGACCGAAAAGTCGTGCATTAATGAGTGCCGAGAATGCGATCCGAGTTTTGATATCAGTGGCTGATTGGTGGTCATCGAGATCGATGATCTTGCCAGGGTTGTATCGGGCTGAGTTGTATGTAAATGTCGTTATCGCGTGGTTTTTGGAGACAAGATGCGTTCCATGCAACTCGCGTGAAAGCTGCCCAATCAACAGAGGTGGAATCTGCTGTGTCTCGCTTTCGTTGGTGATTCTTCGCGAAGACTCTGCATGAACTGAGGTGCACCCTGGAAAATTCTGGGTCGACGATGGCCAAGGGAAAGCCAGCTGCAAAGAAAGTGAAAGCAACAAAATCTGTGCCCGAAAGGAGGGCGGCGGGTGCAACCCCTTGATTCCTAACATCCAAGAGAATTCTCCTCGTATGATTCGCTCGTGAAATTCCTCGGTGGAATCAAACGTTGGCACTCCGTAGTGCTCGGCCACTTTGTCGAAATTCGCAATCGCCGCGGGAGTTTTTACGTGATCTTGATCTTCGAATTTGTCCAAGCAGCGATAACGTAACATCAGGATGGCCATGTCAGTGTTAGCTGGTCGCCCCGACGAACGCGGCCTTCCATGCCGCGAATCGATTGGTCAGCAGTTCGTCCGATCGCTACCTCGTTCCCGAATACTTATTTGAACAGCAGATTGACTTTACCTTTTGTTTGCCAGCTTGATTGATTCGAAATGAGCCACACACGGTTCCGGTTCCCTCGACCTCTTTCACTTTCAAGCGTTTCAAGCTTTTTTCAGTAACGATTTCGACTTTGTAGTGAATTGCCGGTTCTCTCTGTGGTGCGGGATGGATTTCGCCGCCCCTTGATTCAATGGATAAGCTCAGGAGATGGGGAAAAGATAACAGTCGAAGAAAGATCTGTTACAACTTTCGGCACTGCACCGTGCGTGTGAGTGTCCAACTTCCTCCCATTCAGATGAACCGATGAAAGAGACAAGTTGCCTCTCGGGCGAGTTTTACTTCCTGCTGGCCATTATGTTGCTTGGTTTGCTGTGCGATAGCGACTCACTTGCAAACGAACAGAACCGACCTAACTTCGTCATCATTATGGTGGATGACATGGGTTACGAAGGCGTTAGTTGCTTTGGAAATCCATACTTCGAAACGCCTGAGATCGACAGGCTTGCTGCAGAAGGCATGCGTCTAACGGACTTTCATTCGTCGGGTACTGTATGCTCGCCTACGCGTGCCGGTTTGCTGACAGGCCGATATCAGCAGCGTGCTGGGATTGAAGCAGTCATACACCCTCGCGGTGAACATCCTGAACATCGCAAAGGACTGCAGACATCCGAAACGACATTTGCTGAGGTTTTGCAGAAGGTAGGGTATTCCACCGGCATCATTGGGAAGTGGCATCAGGGTTATCCGCAGAATTCTCCCGACTACCACCCTCAGAGTCACGGCTTCGATGATTTCATTGGCTACCACAGTGGCAACATTGACTTTGTTAGTCACGTTGGGGATCACTACCGACACGACTGGTGGCATGGTCGCCAGGAAACTGTAGAAGACGGATACACCACTTATTTGGTGAATCGGTATGCCGACAGATTTATTCGCAGCCACGCAAAAGATGATGCGCCGTTCTGCCTTTATGTGGCTCACGAAGCAATACACAATCCCGTTCAGGTTCCCGGCGACCCGGTACGCCGCACCGTTGATAAATGGGAACGCTGGAAGTGGCAGGATCACACCGCCGAACAGCGAATTGCAAAGTTCAGAGGGATGACCATGCCTCTGGACGAGGGTGTTGGTCAAATACGGAAGACACTTATTGAATTGGGAATCGATCAGAACACTTTCGTGCTTTTTTTTTCCGACAACGGACCGGCGGGCGACTGGCCGGATTCAGATGATTACCGCGGCCGGAAGGGATCGATCTATGAAGGTGGGCACAAAGTTCCGGCGATCGCTTGGTGGCCAGGGAAAATTAAAGCGGGCTCATCCTCAAATCAGGCGCTAATCAGCATTGATGTCATGCCGACATTACTCGACTTGGCGGAAACCGAGTGCGACGTGGATCTCGACGGAGTTAGCTTCCGGGAGATCGTGTTTAACAATAGAAGGTTGGCAACACGTCCGCTGTATTGGGCCTCTCTTTCGAACGGAGGTGGGCGTAGTGAAGCCATCCGACAGGACAAATGGAAATTGGTGGTGCTACACCCCAAGGCCAGGCCAGGGTCGTTCGAGAACCCCCGAGTGGAACTCTACAACCTCGAAGTGGATCCGAGTGAAACAACGAACATCGCCGAGCAGTACCCCATGCGTGTTGCCAGCATGCAGAAGCAACTTAGAGGTTGGTATGCCGACACGCAGGCATCCGCGACGAAACAACCGGGAGGTTGGCTTCCAAACAATGAAAAATAATGACCCAAGTCTAATTCGATAGGGTTTAAGTTTGTCACTTACATAATTTGCACTCGTGTGTTGGTGATTGACGAACCGGCTGATGTTTCTGAAGTCGAACTGGTGGACGTCGAAGTCCTCAAATCGATCGGTAAAGATGAGGGCAATCGCAGTCGAGTTATGAGCCGCCTAAAAAAAAGGCTCTCGCGCCAACGGCGCCGGTCGCCATTCAAAGATACGAGACGGAACTTGTGCGGCGATGTTGTAAAAAATCAACGCCTGTTTCCTGTCGTCTGCTGCGTATTTACGGTGCGGTGATATATGCCTGCTCTGGCTTTCTTGGATAGCTTGCGTTTGGCGATTCGTTACCATTGTGGGTGATGGACGAATTGCGATTTGTTTTGGTTCCGCGTCTCATAAACCCTCTCGACACACATTCTAGGTTGTCGTCGCGCATGACGAAGAAGCTGTGGTGAGAAATTCATCCACATCGTTGGCGATGGGCTGCATGCTTGCGAAGTGCGTCGTCAAAGAGCTGTCGCGTGATGCCCTCCTTCACCAGGATACTTGTCACGCCCAGGTTGCTTACTTCGCGAATATTTCTCATCTCGTCGTCAAAGAACAGCATCTCTGCGAACTCGATTCCGCTCGCTTTCTGAATTTCAGCAAAGTGCATAAGCTTCGAAGATGGATA
The DNA here is from genome assembly GCA_036339635.1 of Planctomycetota bacterium. Lineage (GTDB taxonomy): Bacteria > Planctomycetota > Planctomycetia > Pirellulales > Pirellulaceae > Rubripirellula. Next base: position 12,772 of record JAYZAR010000151.1, read on the forward strand.
GATCTCAGCATGAACGAAGCGTTGCGAAAGTCCAAGAAGATCAAGTAGCTCACGCGCCCAAGGTGGCTGTTCCGTTCTTGATGCCAATGCCATTGGCGTGCCGTTTGTGTCGCATTGATCTAGGATCGAGCTCACATCGTTGTAGAGCCTGATTTGCCGATCGCCACGATCCCAGATGCGATGGTTTCTCACCGTGAATGGAGGTGCCAAACAGTCACACCAAGTGCCCCCACAATCCCAGAGGGTGAAGTCCAAATCGAAGACGATGAGTTTCGGGAGAACCATCTGGCCTACCGACTCAAGCATCTAGAATGGAGGTGATGTTTGCTGTTGGCCGTCCAATCGCGGCCTTCCCCTCGTGAACAACGATGGGGCGTTCGATCAACTTCGGGTTTTCCGCAAGGATTGTAATCCACTCCTTGTCAGACAACTCCTTCTCGCCAAGGCCCAGTTCTTTGAAGAGGCTCTCACCCCTACGGGCCAGGTCTTTCGGCTTGATTCCCAGCATTTTGACGATTTGCCGAAGTACCTTCTCGCTTGGTGGATCCTCAAGGTATTTGATCACCTCGAATTCGATGCCGCGCGATTCTAGCAACGCGAAAGCGGCTCGTGATTTGGCACACCTGGGATTGTGATAGATTTTCGCCATCGAGTCGGGAAGATCAGTAATCAGGGATTAACAAAAACAGGACTCACCAGCGTCTTGTTTGGATGTTACGCGCAAGTCGAGCCACGCGGAGACATATTTTACGATCCTCGCACCAGTGGCCAAGTGGATCAGTTTCCGCTCATTCTATCGCAGTCCAAAATGATCCGATCCATAAATTACTTTCTCCTTTTTTCAGAGCGGCTTGCACCATGCGGGGTTGAGTTTCAGTATTCCGAGTCGCTCTGTTGGGATACAGCGAGTGGCGTACTTGTTCGAAGAATTGAACGCTGGGAGTTAAGTGGCAAGACAACCGAATGACCGGATCTTCTCAACAGGTGGATCGGTGAAATGAGCCGAGAGCAAAATCCGCCACAATCAAATTGGGTGAAATTGGGGAGGTGAAATTGGGGGTGAAATTGGGGACAGGCACGAATTGGCGTTGGGGGTGAAATTGGGGACAGGCACGAATTGGCGTAGGGCTCACGCCAGAATTTTAGGGACAGGTACGATTTGGTGGGAATCAAATTGACTGCAAATTAGGTAAGACCGTTTGTGCCTGTCCCCGATTTGCCCCTTCCCGATTTGGTGCCTGCCCCCGAGTTGCCTACTACCCGAGTTGCCTACTACCCGAGTTGCCTATTTGACCCGAGTTGCCTGCTCGCAGTTTGTGCCTGTCCCCGATTTGCCGTCTCCCCGGTTTGCCCGTGACTGATTTGCTTCCTCCCGATTTACTTCTCATTAGACTCGGCCGCCCGACAACAAAAGTTGAAATCCAGACGCTCGCTCTAGGTCACTTGGTAAGCAAGATCAACCGCGAGCCAAGGTCTGCCGAAATCATGCAGGATCGCCAGCCTCCGAGAAGAGGATCCGACGATGCATTGTGGAGAGACCGGCCCATCGGACTGACCTTTATCCATAAGTTTCCTGGCCAGGAAACTTCTTCCAGCCGTTGAGAAATCGTCTTACCAGCAAGCCGCGGATCGCTGGCGATCCAAGGTCACTCGGAGATATCGGTCAATCGACTACAATCACGCTTCTGACCTGTAGCAAAAGGGAATACGAGAAACCGTCATGACCGAAGAGTACGAGGATCAATCCAACACCAACGAACCGATTCCTGCTGGGCCTTCCCCCGACTTACTCGGGGATACGATGGATCTCGGTGGCGACACCAAATCGCACGCAACAAATCGATCCAATCCGGAAGCATGGGTCGGTTTGCGGATCGGCAAGTACGAGATCACGCGCGGATTGGGGGTCGGTGGCATGGGTGTCGTCCTCAGCGGTCACGATGCATCAATCGAACGTGACGTTGCCATCAAGGTGTTACCTACAGACTTGTCGGCGAATCAACAGGCCTTGGATCGATTTCTCGCCGAGGCCAAGAGCGCTGGCAAACTAAATCACCCCAACACGGTAACAATTTACGAAATCGCGCAGGATGGGGACCATCATTTCTTGGTGATGGAAATCGTCTCGGGGGGAAGCGCCGAAGACCATATCGAAACGTCGGGCGCATACTCTGTCAGCGAAGCAACTCGAATCGCCCTCGAATCGTGCCGAGGTCTAGCCGCCGCACATAAAGCAGGAATGGTTCACCGTGACATCAAACCGGGCAACTTACTGGTTGCCAAAGACGGCACGGTGAAGGTTTCAGATTTCGGACTGGCTAAACGCACGCAAAGCCAATCACTGCAGATAACCCAAGCAGGGCAAATTGTCGGGACGCCGTACTACATGAGCCCCGAACAATGCAAATCACAGGACGTTGATGCAAGGAGCGACATCTATTCACTCGGGGCAACTTACTATGGTCTATTAACCGGTAAGAGTCCCTACGAAGATTGTGGCAGCGTCGTTCAAGTAATGTACGCCCACTGCAATGCGCTGCCGCCTGATGCACGCGAAGTCAGCAAACACGTGCCATCTGCCTGCTGTCAGATCATTGATCGAGCGATGGCAGTAGAACCGAATGCCAGGTACCAATCGATGGAGGAAATGGCTGCGGACTTGGAGTCCGTGCTGGCCGCTATTTCTGGTGACGGCATATCGCTTCCAAGCCAATCCGAAGTTCGCTCCGTGGCACCGGCGAGTTCCGCAGAGAACAGGGAAAGCAACTCGGCGACTCGCAGAAACCTGCTGTTGACGGGCGCCGCCATCCTCTCATTCATAGGACTCACAGCCATCGGGGGCTTTTTGCTGCGTGGACCAGAGAAGGAAACAGAGCCGAATTCATCGCAGACAGCAAGCGTGCCGCCATCCGGCGAGCCAATCAAGGTTGGTATTTTGCACTCGCTTTCGGGAACAATGAGCGATAGCGAATCACCGGTCGTTGATGCTGTTCTGCTGGCAATTGAGGAATTGAATCGCAGTGGAGGCCTGCTTGGTCGCCCAGTCGAAGCGGTCGTTGCCGATGGTCGGTCGGATTCCGCGACTTTTGCCCGCGAAGCTGAGAGACTAATTGTTGAAGAAAAAGTTTGCACTGTGTTTGGTTGCTGGACGTCGGCCAGCCGCAAGACCGTCGGGCCGTTGTTTGATGAATTTGACAACCTATTGATCTACCCGGTGCAGTACGAGGGAATCGAGGAGTCACCAAACGTGATTTACACCGGAGCGACTCCAAATCAACAAATCATCCCAGCCGTTAAGTGGGCATATGCTTTCGAAGGTAAGCGTCGATTCTTTCTTGTTGGAAGTGACTACGTCTTCCCGCGCGTCGCACACGAAATCATCAAAGACCAACTCAGCGAATTGGGTGCTGATGTCGCTGGCGAGGCGTTTCTTGCATTGGGTAGCACCAAAGTGCAATCAGCAATTGAAAAGATCAAACAGTCGAAACCCGATATCATCCTCAATACGATCAATGGCGACAGCAATACAGCTTTCTTCGCCGAATTGCGGAAGGCTGGTATCACACCAGCGGAAGTGCCAACGATTTCCTTTAGCATCGGCGAGGAGGAGCTCAGGAAGTTAGATGTTGATTCAATGACGGGTGACTACGCTGCCTGGAACTATTTCCAAAGTATCGACTCGTCCGAAAACGAAGACTTCCTAGCCAAATTCCACAAGAAATATGGGCCGCAGCGGCTCGTGACCGACCCAATGGAGGCCGCTTACTTTGGTGTCAAACTTTGGGCCTCAGCCTTAAGAGATGCCGAGACAACCGAGGTACCCAAGATTCGCCGCTCCATGCGAAATCAACGACTTCGTGCACCCGAAGGTGACGTGCGAATCGATTCAGCAACTCAGCATACTTATAAAACACCACGGATTGGCCGAGTTCAAAACGATGGACAATTCGAAATTGTATGGACGGCTGCGAAACCGCAAAAGCCAATTCCCTATTCTTCATCGCGAACAACGGAGCAGTGGCATGCCTATTTGCATGACCTTTACACAGGATGGAACAATCAATGGTCGGCGCCGGTGAAATAATGAGGATTACCTCACAGAGTTGAACAATATCCACTCTGTGATTAGCGAACCACGTTCTCGCTGATGTCGCCGAGATGGTCGAAAATTCGCATACAAAATCCTCTCAGATGAGCCCGATGACAGGTGTTTAGATCATTTCCAGGAGGTAGTACTTCAAGTGCTTGAGCTCTGCGTTCTTGGCGGCGAACAAGATGGTCAGCTCTCTCCTCATCAAACCGAAAGGGAAGCGAGGAAGATCTGGGATGATTGGTCTGAGTGCAAGAATTCTGTCTTTCAGACAGAGAGACTTGGTAAGCTCGCGATTAAGCAGCCGGTTCCCATCTTGCCGCAAGTACGCTAGTTCGAGATTTCCGCCGCACCTCAAAAGGTAGCTAGCCGGCGGTATCTTCGTGTGGAGAGCCGGAGAAAAAATTCCACGTAGCAATGGTTCAAGCGTTTTACCCGGTGTTTTGCCATTCTTTCAGTGGGGGATGAGAGACTATCAAATGCTGCTGAAACACGTGGAACCACGCAGCTCTTGCAGCAGCGTGGGGCAAAATCCGGGGCAGTGCAAATCCACACTACACTGCCAACGCCAGCCACTGACCTTTCGGCACAGCTAACCGCTGAGCAGCGATAGCAGCTGGGGCAGCCGTTACAGGTAGGGTTAGGCTGATGGATGAGCTCGCAATCATCACGATAACGCGGGCGCTCTGACAATAATGCTTAGGCGATGACCTCGTAATCCTACGCAGTCGCAAGTGCAGCGATGGTTCATCTACACGCCGAACCAGGTGCAACAGCCGCCAGGGGCTGTTCATCGTTATCTGCGAGCCATGCCAACCGGTGCCAGTTGATGGCAGGGCTGAACATGCAAGGCAACAACGGGATTAGCAAGGTACAGGTGTGCCCCATCACCTCGGACGCGGATCCGCCTAACGCGACCTTCGGGTCTCCATTGCTAGCTCGACTGGCCAGCAGGAATACAGGCGACACGGAAGCCGCTTTCGCGGATCGACGGGCCGCCCCTAATGCGGCTCGCCGACCGGCGATCCCAAGAGGTGCTGCGCCACCTGCCGCCACGGCGCCCGCGGTAAGAACCTTATTGGGGACGCTTCGGATCTGTCAGCGCGACGACGCTGGGATAGTCGCTGTACTAATTATTACGCCACTCCCACACATTCCCGTGCATGTCGTACAAGCCCCAGGCGTTCGGCTTCTTCTCGCCAACGGGATGTGTCTCATTACATGAGCTATGAGAAAACCAAGCGTCGTCGCCCAATTAGAAGCTATCGTCTCCGAAGCTTAACAGGTACACCGATCCGGCACGGCAGGCATACTCCCACTCCGCTTCGGTCAGTAGAGGATAAACTCGACGCGCTTGTTTCACCCGTGAAAGTAATAAAAGACAGCTGCCAGACTCGGTTGCATCGTTGTAGTTGACTTGTTCTACTCGGTTGCGGACCCAATTGAATTTGCAGACGTTTTTGATGCGAATACTTGGATTAGTCGCCATCACCGTTTGGTAATCAGCCTCAGTGACCTGCTTAGCGAAGCCAAGAGACATCAGCAGAGCATCAAGTACGGCCTTTCCCCGCGGCGGAAATTGACGCTAATCGTCAATTTCGCTGGTCAGAACCGTCTATATCATCTCTCTCGTGACCAGCTCTCCCAATGCTGTAGATGAGGTCCCACAGTTCTTACCGGGAATCGCCTGATATATTTCATTGTGCACTCCATCTCCAACTCATATCTGTACATCGAACAGAAACAACCACGGCTTCCCCGACGATGGCGTGAAGAGCCAGCCCCCAGCATGGAACGCTCTGCTATACCCTTGGTAAGCGATAGACGCGCATCGCCGTATCGTGAAACATGGCTGCCCGTTCGTCTTTTGAGAAATCTTTAGTTAACTTCTTAAACTGGTTCCATAGCACCGTATACGAGCAAGAAAGCTTATCGACCGGAAAGTTACTCTCAAACATGCAGCGGTCAGGACCAAATTGATCGATGGTGTAGCCATACCAATCACGATTAGTTTCAAGCAACTGGTCAGAAGTTGGCGGCTTATCCCCCTGATGCCACTCATACCCATTAACGATCATCTGTAAGCCGCCAAGCTTCGCGACGACGTTTGGACACTTTGCGAGTTTGGCCACCGACTGCTTCCACGCGGTGAACACCTCCTCACGACGTCCTGCGTATGATCCCACTCCGATCGGTCCACCAAGGTGGTTAAAGATGATGGTGGTGTCCGGAAAGGCCTTTGCCAGGTCGGTCAGGTCATCGATATGGGTGTGGAAAACCCAGCCTTCAAATGTCAATCCGTAGGTGCGCAGGTGGGCGTACCCTTTCCGAAAATCCGAATCCATAAGGATGCGTGGAGGGGCGTCAGCGGGCTGCGATGGCCACCCTCCCAGGGCCCGAAGGTAGGCGTTATCACCCCAGGCGGCTCGATGTCGGATGCCGCGAAAACGTTGCGGGCTCGCCGCAAGCTGGGCCTCGAGGACTGCCGCTACACGATCGCCAAGGCGGAGATTGGCACAGCCGACGATGCCCGTTGCAACTCGCATTTCACCATAACCGCCGCTTGCGCTCTTGGCGGCAACACCCTGTACAAATTCGGTCTCACCGACGACTTTTAGTTCTTCGGGTCCATCAGCGCGATACATTGCGCTGCACTCAACAAAGACTGTCTGACGGACGTTGTGTTCTTGAGTATCTTCGACCAATTCCTCGAGCATATAGCGGTCAGCCTTTTCACTACGATCCCACAGATGGTGGTGTGGATCGATGATCGGAAGCTCGGGCTCAATTGCAGGCTCCTTAGTCAACGCGAGCCAGTCAGGCTTGGTGATCCAGCTGGGCTCTGTTTCAGCATGGAGAGCAGTCGTTAAGAGTCTTGGTAAGACTAGTCCACCCGCTGTGGCTGCGCCTGCCTGTTGGAAAAACCTTCGACGTGTGAGTTCACTCATAAACACAGTTGAGTTCTTAGAACCCCTCCTTATAACCTTTCGATTTGAAGTGTCTTCTCGCGCTCTTCGCACTGGCTCCAGCTCTTGTCTGCATGGTCAAAAGCAAGCTTCGAGCCAAAAGAATAGTGTAAGCCTTAATTTCATGCTCTTTTCGGAATTTAATGCTAATCACTGTGTCTTGGTGTTTCGTCCCGAAGAGTTGTTCGACCCTGTGGCCAACACCAATCCAATTGCCAGTACCACCCATGAAGTCGACTTGATCGGCGAGCTTTGCTGAGTTGGCGTCTGACAAAGTGATTCCGAAAAGGAATCACTACAGGCCGAAGCCGAAACACGCGAGGCTAGCATTTCCACTGCCGTGAATTTAATGCGATTCCGTCAAAAGTCCCATGCAAAAAGGTCCTTGACCTCGTTTTTTTTTAGAAACCTTCGCCCTCTCTCTGATGGGGCGTTCAGCCAAGAATGCCTCAATAGTTTTACTTAGCAACGTTGAGGCACAAAAGGAACGCTACTTCGCGGGCATACGCTATCGCAGTGAAGGCGGCCGCGAAGAGATGTAGGCTAATCCTTGGCCGACAATCGATCATACGGGTGAATGCCTCACCGCATGATTGACCTGCAAAAACTCCGTTCTACGCAGAACACCCGAAGCGATGCGGCACGTCTGCCCAGCGTCGAACGCACTGATGCAATATCCGACCGCCGCTGCGGTCAAAGCGTTTGCTGCAATTAGTTCAACTACGTTTTCTTTATCATCCGCATAGAAAGGCATACGCAATCAAGCCGCAGGCGAGCCGAGCATTATCGGCGTATCTTCCGGCCAAGGTGTTGGCCATGATTCGTCTTCGATGTGGAAATGTCGTTTTTCCCTAAGCACAACTGGGATTTCAACTTTTTTATTTCTGATTGCAAGATCCACCACAATGCCTTTCGGATGCACCGTGCGATAAGACTTTGCAAACCGTACTTACAAACCGCGAGAAATTCGTAGGACTTTCCATGCATTTGAAAGGTGAGCTTATTGAGGTGTGCTATGACATCCGTTTCCAAGAATCGAAATTTGTCGCGGCCGATTGAGCAGAAGCCCTCGAGCACCTTTGGTTTTCCGCGTAATTCAAATTTTTGGTTTTGGTCACGAACGCAATCCATTTCCACCAACCGTTCCGATGACGGCTCTAATCGACTCGCAGCGTTTCAACAAATCTTGTCCGATTCTGGAAGCAGCTTCGCTCTTATCTTCGTTAGAATCGGGCCAATGACGCACCTTCGGTGCAATTGAATTATCGAGACCCTGAGATCCAGAATCATCACAACTCTCGCTGACAAGCTGCTCGTAAATTATCGCAGGATCTGTTTCAATCTCCGGCGTTTCGAAAACGGCTGATCGAATCTGCTTGGCTGTTTGACCATTTAGACATTCCTGATAGGTCAGCGGGTTGACACCGCCGATGAATGCTAAGGAATGGACGCTTACCGGCGGTGTCTCGTGGGTAGCGACTCCCGCGAATCCGTCACACTACCTCTAAACAAGACACGCAGCGACCTGAGCCGCTCTGGGTGCATCGGCTTCATTCTATTTCTGATGCACGTACCTCTTGGTCATTGCCTCACCAGTATGTCCGCGGAACGCAGTGGTACCATTTAAACGCAGTGCACGTGCAACTGCTGTAGCTGCTGTGTCCCGAAGCTGATACAGACACCATTTCGGTACCTGTGCTTTTTGACATGCCACGTTCACGTCGTCTTTAAGTCTGTCTTTTTTGATCTGATTACCTGGCTTCCGTTGTGGATTTTTCCTCTGATTCGTTCCGACTCGGTTGCCACAGCTCTGTGGGGTTTTGTTTTTGCTAATCTCTGATCACGATGCCATTAAGCCGACACCGCTGGTGAGAAACAAAACTGATCAGCTGGGCGATTCAAGTACGGCTCACTAGCTGTGGAACATCCCCGTTTTTAATCCATGTGTTATGAGAGTTGGTTTTGGGTAATCAATTTAGTTTCGGTATGCTGATGGAGTGGACGCGTAGCCGGAACGGAATCAGCACACCAACGCGCGAACTCATCCGGAGGCAGCCCGGAAAGAGAGCCGTATAGTCGACAGCCGTTATTGTCCTCCCGCCGAGCTGCCGCTTGGGCGCAAGCGTGCCGTGCACTGTCAGATTCTTCCATGTTTAATGACTCGTCCCTTAGGCGACTGTGGAAGCTCTCGGCGTATCCATTTTGCCATGGACTCGCAGGTACAACATAGAGTGTCACGACATCCAGCAAGCTCAACCATTCCTGGATTGCCTTGGCGACGAACTCGGGCCCGTTGTCACGGAGGATGACTCCGGAAATCCACACATCGCGAACAACTCCGCTAGGCGATGGATTACATGCTCACGGGTCATGCTTCGTCTCACGTCCAGCGTGATACAGCGATGAGTGTATTCATCAACAGTTGAGAGCCAGTTCAGGGAGTGACCACTTGTCGTACGATCGAAGATGAAGTCCCAACGCCATATGTGATTGATTCGCTTTGCCCTTAAGCGGTGGCAAGCATTCTTGGGATTACCCTTAACCTGCTTTTTCTTCGGCTTTTGATGTACTTTAAGGCCTTCTGCTTTCCAAATGCGATTTCCTCGTTTAAAGCTCACCTGAAAACCCTCAAGGCGAAGCAAACTGGTCATCTAACGACAACCGAATCGTCGACGCAGCCGAGCCAGTTCATGTAATCGCTTGCGGAGACACACCTCGTCATTCCGCTTCCGACGAAGTTAACGGACACTGTTTCGCAAGAACCCAACGCCTCGGCATACCCGACGCTCAGAGACCGAGATTTGCGACCGCAGTCGCTTAACGGTCTCGCGTTTCCGTGTCGGGCTTCGTCGTTTCCCTGAAGTACTTTTTTA
>JAYZAR010000152.1:0-80336 GCA_036339635.1 Planctomycetota bacterium
TGATCTCGGTTACTGCGTCGGTAAAATCACTCACTCGCGATTTTGCAATCCAAAGTGCCCAAGCGACAAACGGACGACGAGAATCATATTCCTCAAATCATCGAGCCAACTCCTGGGCGATCTGCTGCACCACTTCCTAGGCATCACGAAATCGAGAAATCGCAGCAAAAACATACGCCGACACCGATGGTTCAGCTTTCAGCCATTGCTGTGTGAATTGCTGCCGGTTCCAGTTTCGCGTGATTCTTCACCCACCTCATGGACCTCCTTTAGCCAGTATGCCGCTTGCACCCCCAGTTTGGTATCAAGAAAATCCAGGCAAGTTGAGGATTGACCAAGATTAATGGACCTGCCGCTTTAGTGGTTCTCGCCCGCCACCGCTGATGCCGATTCCTCTCCCCTGCTTTCGGATCAGCAGCGTATACTATGGGTAACTCTACGCGAATCCTGGAGTCGGCAGCTCATGAGGCACACCAGCGAACCTCGGTGATTGCCCTTACGCCTATCCACAAAATCGATCCAAAAAGGAAGAACACGATGTCTCACATCGACCAATCGAACCCCTACGCAATCGGCCGCGATGACGCGGTCGCCTACCTGCCCGAAAATGCGCGTACGACCTTCCTGCGGAAAACCTACAGCCACCTGACTGGTGCAATTTTAGCTCTGATTGGTTTGGAATTCGTACTGCTCAACGTGGTGCCAGAGCCCGCAATCCGCGGGTTGGTTGCTCGGATGACGTCAGGATACGGATGGTTAGTCGTTCTCGGATTGTTCATGTTGGTCAGTTTCGTAGCCCAAAGGTGGGCAATGAGTGGGACCTCAAAAGCGGCTCAGTATGGTGGTCTTTCGCTCTACATCGGAGCTTGGGGAGTCATGTTGCTGCCCATGCTCTACATTTGCATCAATGTGCTTGGTGAACCTAACTTGCCGGCCATGGCTGGATTGATCACGGCGATGGCATTCATGGGCTTAACGGCCTTTGTCTTCATCACCAGGGTCGACCTTGACAGTTGGGGCAAGTATTTGATGATCGCAGGATTCGTATTGCTAGGAGTCATCATCGCTGGGGTGATATTCGGCTTCTCGATGGGCTTGTGGTTCAGTGGACTTTGCGTCGCCTTTGCATGTGCTCACATTCTGTACGACACCTCCAAAGTCATGCACCGGTTTGGAACGGATCAATATGTTGCCGCTTCTCTGATTCTGTTCGCCGATGTAGTCCTGCTGTTCTGGTACGTGCTGCAAATCTTGATGTCGCTCAGCAGGGATTAAATTCGTTGTTAGATAGAAAAGCGAACAAGAAACATAAATCCAACACCGATTCGAATTGACGGAGATACGTTGATTCGAGTGGTGTGTCTGTACTGCCTGTCAACTCAAAAACAAGGCGCGCGTGCTACCATATCGCCGCGGCATGATGGTGGTGATTGTGTCAGCATGATTAACGCCACTTCCAACCGCGATCGCGCCATCGCACAGCAGCTCCTGGCCTAGCTGCTTGCCGCTTGGGCGTTCCCTTTTCCGAGAACGCCTTTCATGCGCCGGCCAATTGTCAAATTATCAGAATTGAAACGTCGTGCGGTAAACAAACGGATTGTTGATCTTTCTATTGTTGGTGAGTCCACCAACGGCATGGGCTGCTCACCAGCCACCTAACATTGTCATGATCATTGCTGACGACCTCGGCTACTCAGATGTTGGCTTTAAAGGTCAACGCTTTTACGAGACGTCAAACATTGACGCGTTGGCCCACGACGGAATGATCTTGGCAGATTTTATTCTGGCGAACCCAATTGTGCACCGACACGAGCCTGCATCAACACCGGCATGTATCCCCCGCGACGTAAACTCTACACACCCGGTGGAGAAGCAAAGGGCGATGTTAAATCGATACGATTCGCTGTCCCAAAGAAAGGACAAAATGATCTTGTCTATAACACTGTCGTTTCGATGCCCAACACCAGTGACGGATCCCATTCGTCGATCGCCGAAGTGCTGGGAAGTGCGGGCTACGTCTCGGGGCGGTTTGGCAAATGGCATTGAGGCAAAGATCTGCAAGGATTCACCGTTTCGTCTGCCAACGGAAAACCCGGTGTCGTTGGAGAAAACTTCTATCACAAAATCGACGTAGCGGAAACGCTAACCGACGCGGTCGTCGACTTCATTGAACAGAACGAGAAGCGACCATTTTTTCTGTACGTTGCGCACTGGGACTTCCAGAGTCCGCTTCGCACCAGGAAAGAAGTTGTTGCGAAGTACAATGAGAAGCTTGAAACCCACCACGAAAAAATCGATTGGAATTGGAACCCAATCTAGGCGGCCATGCTCGATGCCGTCGATACTTCCATCGGTCGTATTCGCAACAAGATCAAACAAGCGGATGTTGAAGATAAGACACTTTTCATTTTTACGTCTGACAGCGGCGGTGCTTCATTCGCGACAACAAACCATCCACTTCGTTGAGCCAAAGGAGCTTTCTTCGAGGGCGGAATTCGCGTCCCCACTTGCGCTGCTTGGCCCACCGTCATTCAACCTGGAACACGCAGTGATGTGCCGCTTACAAGTGTCGATTTCATGCCGACTTTTACCGATTTGTCCGGCGCATTACTACCCACAAATCAGCCTGTCGACGGACGTTCCTTCACCAAGGTTTTGCGGGGAAAACCCGATCTTCAAAATCGCGCAATCTATTGGCACTACCCACTCTACCTGTCGGGGTCCGGCTACAACAAAGTCCTGCTGGTGTACGCCACCAACAAAATGATTTGGCGGGCAGGACCCTCTTCAGTCATCCGCAAGAGCGACTACGAAATAATCTACTACTACGAATACGAAAACTACAAACTTTTGAACCTAAGCGATGACGTTTCTGAGAAAGATGATCTCGCCCAAAAGATGCCTAAAAAAGCTGAGCAACTACTTAATGAATTAATGGGTTGGGTGAAGGCTACCAGCGCCCCTGTCCCCACACGCCCCAATCCGAAGTTCGCCCCCTTGGTTGGTTCTGTGTCACGCTTCCTGTTGTCGTTTTACTGCGGTTGCTCAAGAACACATACGATTGCCCGTTAACCGACCGGCCAACAAACGCGGTAGCAGCGCTGTCGCCGCCCAAGAGTTGCTCCATTGCCCAAGAGATAGGTTCAGGTGCAGTGCTGATTCAAACGTAGCCTGGATTCAAATGCAGCCTTCGTCCAGTCGACCCTGAAAATCAGTCAATGACGCCGCACTGACGCCCAGCTCGGCCCAACACGTCCAGCGCGAAATCGAGCTCTGGCTGTTCGTGGCTAGAAGTAATACAGGTCCGCAAACGCGGCGCATCCATTGGGACAGCTGGGAAACAAACCGGAGCCACCAATAATCCCTCACTACGGCAAATCTGCGTAAACTTGAGCGTTGCATCATTGGTTCGAGTCATAATCGGAACAATCGGTGTTTCACAAGTACCCGTGTCAAACCCCAAACGCTTGAGGCCCGCAAGGTAATACTCCACGTTCTTCCAAATCTGGGCCACACGAGAAGGCTCGCGCCGCAAAATTTCGAGAGCGGCGATCGCGACATTCGCGTAGACCGAGGGCAAGGCACCACTGAAAATATATCCGCGTGCATGGTGCCTCAAATAAGTAATAATCTGCTTGTTACCCGCAACGAATCCTCCACTCCCTGCCAGAGACTTGGAGAGCGTCCCCATTTTGATATCGATATCACCAGGTGCCAATCCGAAGTGCTCCTGAATTCCGCGGCCGGTCTCCCCCAGAACTCCAATACTGTGAGCTTCGTCGACCATCAACATTGCCTTGTGTTTTTTGCAGATTTCCACAACGCTCGGAAGATCCGCAATGTCACCCTCCATGCTGAAAATTGCGTCTACAATCACCAAGGTGCGACGACCGTTACTCTCAAGTAAGAGACTCGTCAGTTCGTGCATATCGTTGTGCTTGAACTCACCAAAGTCAGCACCCGACATGCGACATCCGTCGACAATACTGGCGTGATTCAGACTATCACCAACGATGTAGTCGCCTGGGCCAACGAGTGAAGAGATCGTTGCGAGGTTGGCAACATATCCGCTACTGAACACAATCGCGTCCTCAGCACGCATCCAATCGGCGAGTCGGAACTCTAAATCACAATGGTTTGAAGTTGTTCCTGTTAACAGACGTGAACCATGATGCCCGGTTCCAAAGTCGTCGATCGCTTCTTCGGCAGCACGATTCAGTTCTTCGTGCCCCAACAATCCAAGGTACTCATACGAAGCAAGCATTAGCATTCGTTTACCTTCGCATTCAACCCAGACGCCTTCATGCGCGCCTATTTCCGGCTCGAAAGGGTAAATGCCCTCTTCTTTGGCAAGATTGACTTTGCGATTCAGCCGCGTGAAATAACTGATCGGATCATCCTCAACCTGTTCCTCCCCGCCGCTCGTCAAATTAAGATATTTTTTGCTGGACGCCACTTCCGATGGCTCCAAATCCGTACCACTTCGTGTTTCTGATGAAGCGGCAAGCGTAGGAACGGAATCGAGGTGGTCACCGATCAAGCGAATCGTATCGAGTTCATAGATCAATTCGGGATTCAGTTTTTTCCCCGTCGCATCCTCTAAGGCGGCAGCGATGGACATCGCTCCCAGAGAATCGATTCCGAGGTCAAACAGAGCAGCATCGTGATCGATTTTCTGAATACTCATTGACATCTCGCGCCGCAGCCATTGGCAAACGACGTTCTCAATCAATTCGCGAGTTGTTCCATCGGTCAAAGCAACTTCGTTTGTAGGTCGATCCAAAGCCGTATTCCTTAGAAAAAGTTCAATTACGGTCACAAGGTGCGCCGAAATCCCTGCCCAGTTCAGCGTATCATACCGTTCATCACTCTTTCCTGGTGACGCAACAAGATCCGTAGCCGGATTAGCGCGGCATTCTCAACGCTGGTGCCAGTTCCGCAGACCGGGTGGTCTCAGCAGAAAATACCGAACTGGAAGAGATAAACGATTGGGCAATTGTTTTTGCAACCCGCTAAGAGGCTACCGAAAGCCGATGACAAATACGACCCGGGCAATGATTGCACGCTCGGGTAAATGTAAACGTTGACCAAACCAGCCGTTAGCACCTAGCAACGACTAGGATGATCCATGATGCAACCTTGACCGGTAAAACGAAAACAACTCGGTCACGCTCCACCTGATGGCATATGAAATCTTCGTCATTACGCCCAAAAGGGAGACCTGCCTGAAACTCATGCCAAATGAAGAGTCCCGATCATAAAGCCGAACTCTTGAAAGGGTCCGAACTTCAATTCGCTGTTCTTAGAGAAAAGACAATGCAAGTTCTAGTCACCGGGGCCAGTGGTTTCATTGGCTCCCATCTTGTTGAACAACTCACCGCCAGAGAGGACCATGTTCGATGCCTCGTGCGAACCACATCGAACGTTTCGCAACTGAACCACCTGGATATTGAGTTGGTTTACGGGGACGTCATGGACCCAAGCTCTTTGGTAACTGCAGTTTCAGGTTGTGATGTAGTTTTTCATCTTGCAGGACTAACAAAAAGTGTGTCCAAGGAAACACTACAGAAAGAAAACGAGGATGGTGTTCGTAATGTGGCGGCAGCTTGTGCGAGCCAAGAAACACCTCCCATACTCGTTGTACTTTCTTCACTGGCCGCTGCTGGTCCAGCGCCTCGCGAGCGACCACTTACCGAGTCCGATCCTGCAGAGCCCGTTTCAAAGTATGGAAAAAGCAAATTAAAGGGCGAACAAGCCGCTTTCGAATTCTCCGACCGTATCCCGATCAGCATTATTCGCGCGCCAATCGTATTTGGAGAAGGCGATCTTGATGGGCTCGCCATGTTCAGTTGTATCTCTAGGAGTCGTCTGCATATCATGCCGACGCTACGCAGCTATCGATACTCGTTTATTCATGCAACTGATCTAAGTATCGCGATGATATTGGCAGCAGAGGCAGGAGATCGCATATCAGCTGGTGAAGCTGAAAAAGGTATTTTTTATGTCGCCGCGGAAAAAAACCCAACTTACGAACACTATGGACGAATGATTGGCGAGGCAATGGGCGTCACTGCTATCCCCTTGCCCAGCTTTCCCATGACCGTCCGCATCGTTGGCGCAGTTAATGAACTCTATGCTCGCATCAGTGGCCGAGCGCAGATCATGAACTGGGACAAAACGCGAGAAGCGCTTGCTGGTTCATGGGCGTGTTCGGCAGAACGCCTACAGTCACAAGTCGGCTTTCGTCCAAAAGCATCACTAGCAGATCGTCTTTCACAAACCGTCAAGTGGTACGTTGAGCAAGGCCATCTGCCAAAACGCAGAATTGCAAGCCGCAACGGGGATGAAGCGGCGAATCCTCAATTGCGATTCTAAATCGAACAAATCGTATTAATGGCAGTAGCAGTGGCCTGCCCACGCTTCGAATCAATCGATCGATCAACCACGATTCGAAACAGAAACCACACCGTCGACACACCTCCCGTCTCCCGAGAATCGAGCATCTGGTGGCACGAACGCCGACTCACAACCAAGGATCCCCTAGAACGGCCCCACCAGACTTGCCAACTGCTCACTCGACCACATTCAGGGCGTTCATTCGTCGCCCTCGCCACCGCCGTGTGTCAGGCAAACTCTGCATCTTGCCGATCGCTTCTTTAAGTTCAGTCTTCTCGGCGGGATCACTCCAACTCCTCCCCGCAACCCCGTCCAAGGCAGCTTTGAGAAGGTCAAGGTTTTCATTCTCCGATCCAATCAGAATGCTAGAGAGCAAAACCTGGAACTGCTGCTCCGGCGAAAACTCGTCCAGCAATTCATTTATAATGGGGAGACGATAACCTAGCTGATCACCATCAGTGAAACTTGCGAGTGTCTTCTTAGCGGCTTCGGGGGCGAGCATCCGCTGCAGGCGATACGCCCGCAAAAAAACCTGATGGCAGGCGTCTGATGGTGAGCCCCATGAGTCGGCAGACATTTCGATCGCATAGGGAT
Organism: Planctomycetota bacterium; assembly: GCA_036339635.1. Classification (GTDB taxonomy): domain Bacteria; phylum Planctomycetota; class Planctomycetia; order Pirellulales; family Pirellulaceae; genus Rubripirellula. The sequence continues at coordinate 6,991 of JAYZAR010000152.1, forward strand.
CGATTGCGGCTAAGCGGTCCAACAGTTGGTGAAGGTATGCTTCGACACTCTCGTCAGTGATTGCTTTTTTCCGACGATACAGATCAAAGGTATCAAACTCGAAACTGTCAAATACCCGATCACCGTACTTGAAAAAATCGAAAACTTGGGGTGAACAAAAATCATATTCCTCAGCAAGCAATTGAAGTATCCCATGCGCCTCCCAGGCACGTTCTCCGCGAATCGATGACAGACAAATCTCCACAGCCTTAGCTTTAACGTCTTCGCTGATTTCCGTAACCTTACCCGGCTCTAACTCTTCACCGACAAACTCATTCGGATCAGGAATCTGCAGCTTCACCCAACTTAGCGTTCCCTCGATCGGCTCATCCGAGATCCTGACGACAGATTCGTCCATGAGTTGCTCAACTTTTTGGTCTTTGATTTTTAGAACCGCTTTGACGCGATAATCCCCTCGCCTGTCATGCCAAGTCATTCGCGTTTCAGTCTGTTCAACAGGTTCACCCATGTACTTGATGGCCTCGGCGATTGGCATGCCTCTTTGTACTAAACCGGTCCGCCCTTCGATTCCATAGCGGCGATCCACCTCTGCCTTTATCTGAGTGGTCGTTAATTCCAATGGGACTTTTAATTCCATCGACTCGACCATTATTTCATAGACCGTCCTCGGACATTGCAGGTGAGTCCACTCAAATGACATAAGTCGCATCTGCTCACCCAGCACTTGTGCTTTTTTGACAGCCCCACCCGGTAGCAAACTGAATCGCACCAAACACTCGTTTTCGATGTTGTAGACGTGGTGCACCATGGGCCCACAAAAGCAGCCGCCATCATCCAACCAATCAACAACCTGCAACAAGAACACACCATAAACCGCTTCACCGGCAGTCAGGCAATACGCATGACGGAAGCGATTGTCGACGGTTGTCAAAACACTCCCGTTGACGCGAATCTGATCCCCCTGATCTTTCCGTTCGAACGTTAACAAGTGATGCTTCGGGTACCGCAGCTTGACCCAATCGTCTTCGTAGGTCACCCAATCCTCAAATTCAATCTGCTGCAAAAAGCTTTTCAATTCCGCTGACGCGGTTGACTTTTCGTTGAGGAATTTTCGACTGATGAATTCTCTATTGTGAGGCTCACCGTTGATTCTCCACCACTCTTCCGCGGAAGAATCCTGCCGTAGGGATGCGACCAATAGCAGCACTGTCAAAAATTGGATGCTCGTCTTCATAACCGAGATTTTAGCCGGTTGATCGAGCGGATGAAATCGAAAACCGCATTACATATTCGCATTGCGATTGCAGAAACGGTCGCTGATCGACTGTGTAATGTCGGGGTCAAAGCATTCAAATGCCGCTGCCAGGAGCAAATACCAGATCACAGCTGCTCATAACGCCACCGCAAAAAGACGTACCTTCACAAAGTTTGCATGGCGGGCTAATGCCGTAGAACCGAAAGCTATTGCCTGAGGTGCAATCGTCATTTTCACTACATGCAATAAGCGAAATCGTTCTCGGTCGGCAGACAACCCACTTTGAGTGGTCCTGGGGATTTCGTCCGCCGATGCATCGACACACCGGTTGTTTTTAAGCTTGCTGGACACGGTGTCCTCGCGATAAAACTCGAAAAAAAAGCAGATTGGAATCATGCGTCGATTGTTCTTTTTTGCCATCACATTGGCGGCATTATTCATCGGAACAACACGGACCTCATCCGCGCAGACCCAGGATGACACCGGCCTGTGGTTAGCTGCCTTGGGGAACGGAAAATTTGAATCGCTCGGTAAAGATGCACGTCTGCGTTGGTGGTTCGATGCACATTATCGTCTCCGCGACGATAGCGGCGGATTTAATCAAAGTATCGTTCGGCCAGGTTTAGGATACGCATTCGCGGAAGAACAGAGTCTATGGGCCGGTTATGGCTGGATTCGCACCTCACCGTTAGTGGGTGACGACTTTGATGAACATCGCTTTTGGCAGCAGTGGACAGCCACACCATCCCTCGGCGATTGGCTGTTTCAGCATCGCAGTCGGTTTGAGCAACGCTGGGTTGAAACCGGCGATGATGTTGGACTTCGCTGGCGACAATTCGCTCGTGGCCAAAGGGTCCTTAGCGATTGCCCACAGTGGTCGTTTGTGGTCTGGGACGAAATTTTCTTTCACCTCAACGATACGGATTGGGGAGCGAATACAGGATTGGATCAGAACCGTGCCTTTATCGGGTTTGGTTTCAAACGTTGCCCCCACGCACGAGTTCGAACAGAAATCGGATACCTGAATCAATTCAGTAACCGCCAGGGCCGCACGGATGAACTAAATCACATTCTTGCGATCAACTTCTTTTTCTAAACGCGTGGGCGCCAACTTCGTGTAACGAGTGGAAGCCACACAGAAGGCACAGCTGCCTGGAAAACGGATGAGGAATCTTTCTCGCGAAGCTCAGAATTTTCGGGTGACCGAGATCCGCTTTCGTCCCACATCAATTTCCAGCACCTTTACCTTTACGAGATCGCCAACGGTTACGATTTCGTTCGGATCCTTGACGAATGAATTGGACAGTTGCGAGATGTGAATGAGTGCATCCTGATGAACCCCAATATCAACAAATGCTCCGAAGTGCGTGACATTCGTGATCAAACCTTCCATCACCAAGCCAGCTTTTAAGTCCTCAATACAATTGATCGCATCATCGAATTGCACCACACGGAATTCACGCCGCGGATCACGACCAGGTTTTTCTAGTTCAGCAATAATGTCGACCACAGTTGGCAGCCCGAAACGCTCATCAACGTAGTCAGACGGCCGCAATTTTTCGGCGAGTCCGGAAGTCCCTACCAAGGCTCCGGTATCGACCTTCAATTGCTTCGCCATTCGACCGACCAAAGCATAACTTTCCGGGTGCACCGCCGAGTTATCGAGCGGTTCTTCTCCACTGCGAATACGCAAGAAGCCTGCCGCTTGCTCAAATGACTTGCTACCCAAATTTGCTACCCGCATCAATTGTTTTCGATTCTTGAATTGTCCATTTTCATCTCTATAGGCAACTATGTTCTCCGCCAGTTTTGGACCGATACCGGCGACGTGGGACAACAAGGAAACACTTGCCGTATTTAGATCGACCCCAACCGCGTTCACGCACGATTCGACGGTCCGATCCAGACATTTACGAAGCCGACTCTGATTCACATCGTGTTGATATTGCCCCACCCCAATTGACTTTGGGTCGGTTTTCACCAACTCCGCCAGTGGATCTTGAAGTCGCCGAGCAATGCTGATCGCACCACGAACCGTGACATCCAGGTCCGGAAACTCCTTAATCGCCACTTCACTAGCAGAATAAATCGAAGCTCCTGACTCGCTAACGATCACCTTGGTCAGACTCAGGTCGTGTTCTTTTAATAAGTCACCAACAAACACGTCAGTTTCTCTGGAAGCGGTACCATTTCCAATCGCTATCAACTCGATGCTGTACTTTTTGATCAATTCCAGGACCTGCTTGGTCGCGGATTCACGGTCACTTTTGGGTGGTGTCGGATAGATAGTTCTCGTGGCTAAGAACTTGCCCGTCTCGTCGACAACCGCAAGCTTGCAACCCGTTCGGAAACCAGGATCGATTCCCAAAGTGACCCGCGGTCCCGCCGGTGAAGCCATCAATAATTCATGGAGGTTTTTTCCAAACACATCGATGGCATCCGTATCAGCCTGTTCCTTGAGTTTCTGCAGAACGGACGATTTAATCGCCGGTTGAAGTAGCCGGTCGTGACAATCCTGAATCGTGGCTTGTAATTCGCGATAGAATTCAAAGCGCTGGTTCCGAATGAAGTGGGATTTCATTCGCGCGACTGCCCTACCCTCCTCCAGAGCAACGCCGATCCGCAACAATCCCTCGGATTCACCTCGCAGCATTGCCAACAATCGATGGGAGGGAATTTTTGCGACGGCTTCCCGATGGTCAAAATAAAGTTTGAATTTTTCGGCTTGCGATTTCTTCCCCCGCTTGACGTTGGAGGTCACCCCGCCATTCCTAAACGCATCCTCAATCATCCAGTTTCGCAACTCGGTATCTTCAGACCATTGCTCGGCAACAATCTCGAGCGCGCCTTGTAAGGCTGCATCACCGTCTGGCACCTCTTTTTCAGAATTCACGAACTGTCTGAGCAACGCGGTTCGCGACACTCCGATCGGTTCCTGAAGTATCAATTGATCGGCCAAGGGCTGCAGTCCACGTTCGCGGGCAATCGCGGCCTTGGTGCGGCGTTTGGGCTTAAAGGGCAAATAGATCATCTCGAGTTGTTGTAGCTCTTTGCAGCCTTCAATCGCGGCCAGCAAAGCTTCAGTCATCAAGCCTTGTCCTTGAATGCTCTTGATGACTGTTGCCTTTCGGGTAGCGAGTGCGGCTGCCCTTTCAACTGCATCCTCGAGCGACCGTAGCGCGATCTCATCAAGTCCTTTCGTTACTTCTTTGCGATATCGGGCAATGAATGGAATCGTATTCCCCGCCTCCAGCAACTCCATCGCGACTAGGACTTGCTGGATTGGCAAATGCAACTCGGCGGCAATCGCCCGGGCCCGTTGCTCCATATCCTTCTTTTCTGGCATTGCAAAATCACCAATTATTATGAGCGTTGTCGGATCGCTTGCTGATAAAAGTGTCGAACAGCTCGGCCACTGATCGTCTGTTTTTGCATTAGTTCTTTGGCGACCAACTCCACTGCCAGGGCAGTTCCCGCATCAGCCAGAAGGTGCTCGGTGAGGGCCAGCAAGCGTCGCTGTAATCGCTGGTGCTGTTTTTCGCTACTGGCACGATGGCATAACAAGCGTCGGATTGAATTTAAATCCTCTGCCGCACCCACCTCACAATATCGCCCAGTGAATCGAGCCTCCGCCACCATCCCGGCAAACAAGATCACTATCCCATCATCGAATTCATTTTTGCCATGGGTCGACCGGCCTTTCTGGAGTTCGCAAACACCAAGGCGATACTGTCCCAGCCAAGAACGCCCAGGAACGATGGTGACTTTCTTGATCGGACAACCAAAGGACACGGCCATCACCGCGTGCCCAGCTTCATGATAGGCCGTCGCGATTGCTTGGGACTTGTCATCGGCAACCAGATCATCATGGATGGGATCGTTGCCCCTCTTCCCATTCAATTTCATATCACCCTTCGTCAGCGTTGCCGAAGAGTATAACCGCCGACACTGCATTGACCATCCACTTGAACGAATTGCCACACAACTGGACGTGGTGATAAAACAGGCTCCGTTCACAATCGGTGACCATTTGAAATTATGTTCTCTGCAGTCGAATCTTCGCTTCGACTGAATGATTGAAATGTTCTATTTGCAAAATACAAATCCAGTTATTTGCCATTCAGCTTAAGTTGCCAAATTAGATGACTCACTTCGTCGACAGAGCCAGCTGCAACGGGTTCACGTATTTCGCTATCCCATTGCCCGTCGAGGGCTTTGAAAGCGGTCCATCGCCCGCAAAGCTCCCTCTGCGATTAAAACTGAAACACGCTTTAGCCAAATACAGGCACGATGGAATCGAGGGTTGGTTGTGGGATACGAATTATGGGAATGGAGCAACCCTTTGTTTGGCTTCGAATTGGCTCGAAGATCGCGCACGGTGAAGGTTGAACCAATCATTTCGTCAAACCCTTGCGAATATCGACCAGGCCGACGACCCGAAACGATTCAATCAAACGCTTCGCGTGCCAACCTTGTGCATAGGCTGAAAATTGGACTTGGTACTTGCCGTCTTGAAGACCTGGGTTGTCCTCTGCATGGAAGTGAAAACTCACCCGACTTGATTCTGTCACTGGAGCACCTCGATTGAGTGCGTGTCGACCATTGATTTGGCCGCGTAAAACAATCGGTTGTTTCATTCCATCGGCAGTAACTGCACGAACCGTCAATTTTGAGTACTGCGCTTTTGCGTACCATTTCGCTGATTCAGGGCTAGGTGCTTCCGAGTGAATCACGCGAACATGATCGACTGGTACGTAGTAGAAAACACCACTTTTTCCCTGCATGACTTCCTTGGCGTAGTCTCTGCTCATCGCGTTGAGTTTTAAGCGTTTTTTACTGAGGTAGCGGCTTGTTTCGCCTAGCTTTCGAAACCGAGGCGTCGTTTTGCCTGATTGCGGTGGCCCCACTTGGTAATACGATCCATCTGGGTGCCGATAAACTCTTCCAACTTCGAATTTTATTTCTGGTTGGTAATCAACGATGACGCCATAGTAGTCTTCCATTGCCTGATGCAACGTTTCCTGGTCCGGGTATCCGCCCGGCACCAAAATATCATCCATCTCGCGCAGTCGCAGGGCTGCTGCCGTGAATCCATGCTCGCGGCCTACCGTCACGGGCTCGGGTAGTTGGCCGTGAGGTGGGTCGATCTCGCGAACATGCAATTCAGTACGCTGGGCCCCCTGCACGACAACCTTGGCCCGGACGTACCGAATCGATGCGGGCAGGTTGATGTGAAATTGATTCATCACCTTCGAATCGTATCGCTCATCATTTAGAGGGAAGCGATAGGTGTTTCCATCTTTGTCGAGAACCTCTACCGAGCAGCGTGACTGTGCCAACGCGGGGTCTGAATTGAGTAGCGTTTCAGGTGAGAAAAGATTACCCCAGTTGCCGTAAAGCGCCGGATAGATAAATGAAGTCATGCTGCTAGGTTGGATCGGGTCGTACATTCCCAGTAACGTCATGACCGGTACACCAACCCGATCCGGTTTTGGCGAGTTAACCTTCGATACTACCATCGTTCGCGTTCTCGCGTCCCATTCGCGATAGCCGGTTGGACTGGTCAGATCCAGCACGCCCGATTGGCCGCTAATTTTTTCCTGCATCATGTTGAGGGAAAAGGGCGTGTGCAAGGTAAACACACTTACCTCACCCATCGGCTTGCCGCCCGCCATCGCGTCGTGGCCAAAGCCATAAGGGAAGTCTCCTTCGGGGCGTGTACCATTCCAATTGAGATTCCCGATCAAGCGGTTTTTGAAAAGATTGAAACCCCACGCTCCGTTCCTGGCGTGAGCGCTCAACACTTTGCCACCTGGATAATGAGGCAGGCCATGATCGTGACCGTATTCGTGCGAGAACTCGTTGCCCGTCGTACTCATCAAAGTTAGCTGACCACCACCGCCGCTAAGCCCGTGCCGAACGGTCACCGATTGAGGCTGCGCATTTTGATCAATTTCGGTGTAGACACCTGCACTTGTATGCACTGTCGTATGCCGAAAAGGTCTCGGCTGTTTCTCCGTACCACCAGCCGACGAGGGAATCCCGATGTTGGCATAATTGATGCCGGTAGAAACCATTCCCTTGGCGATCTCCTGTCGCATATCACCTTTGTAGACACCCGCTCCTTCAAATGTACTCCGCTCTGTGTAAACATTCCCGTTTGGCATGACGACTTTAGGGAAGTGAATGGGTAGGTATTGTGCCGCAGTAAACTTTGCGACGGGTACCATTTGGAAGTAATCCAAGGCCAATTCGGGGGATAGGTTTTCGTCCGGAGAACACCATTTATTGACTTGAACCTCTGACGGCGGCAGTAGCATCCCCAATTGCGTGTGTTGTGTCACCAATTCGATCGGAGGGCCAAATTCGAAACTGTCTGCAGGTATCCGCCCTTCCGTCCCCGCATCGTTGCGGACAATCAATTCCAAACCAGAGTGCATGAAGTTCCAGGGAATAACGGTTGTCCAAGCTCTTTTGCTGTATACCACTGGTGGGCGTCCGTCAGAATTACCTGAATCGTTTTTGGGTTCCATCCAGGGAGCCTGAAGTTCCCGTTTTAATTCTTGGCCGTCACGCCGGCGGAGCAACAACGTGTATCCTTCCCCCGACGAATCAACCGGGAAGAACAACAAGTAAGCGGCACGATCAGTCACCAATAAAGGCCGTTGCTCTTCGCCGCGTTGGGGGCCAACCAATGTGTTTTGCAGGAATGCGATTTCCCCATCTAAGGAACCGATCAGGTTAGGGTGAATCACTCGGTCGCCCGTAAAATCGATCGCGGTACTCCAGTACGGCGGTTTCAAATCGTCCGCGTCCGCAACACCAATCAAAAGCAATAAAATCCAGCATGAATTTGATAGTCCTGGTTGCAAAAGTGAGCGAAGGGTGGCTGAAAGATTCGATGCAACCAACATGCTTGGGGATTCCGTGGGAGCTATGAAGTTTTCAATTACAGAGGGCGCGGGGAAGCGGAATACCTTGCCGCTTCGCCTTTCGATAAGGCGGGCCATCGTATTGTCGTGCCAAAAGTCGACAGCCGAGTTGATCGATGTCTGCAAGAAATCTGTCTTTGGTCAATATGGTATCAACCATCGTAAGCGAAACCGCGATCCACAGCAGTCGTTTTGATGATGGTGCCTCGTCTTCTTCTTGCAGGTTCCAAGGATCGACTTTGATTAAGTTTTGAATTGACCCGCTACCACGAAGCATACCAATTCTCAAGTTGCTGCGTTCCTCAGACTTTCTCCGACCGCCCAAGACTGCTGGAGGGTAGCGGAAGCGGGCGCCGCGGCGGATAGCCCAATACACCGCGCGGGCGGATCGTGGTGTCGTTGACTCACCAAAGCTCAATCAGCACCTTTGCCTCCAGTATCGTCTCGAAGGAAAAGATGGGGACAGGCTGGTTTTGGGAGGCCTGATTTGGAGACAGGCTATCGTTGCTGGACCATCGTCGGTGAATGCTGCTCGCTAGCATTTTCAGCGAAATCACTTCTTGTGGATTTAGCCGGAACAATGAGTGTTGACCGCTTGATGATTCACCAAGAAGTGGTCAACATTTGCAGTTGAATCTGGAGGGGCTGCGGTTTCGGATTCATGGGGCAACACCGCAGCAATCTTGTGGAGGCATGGGGCAATGCTTGCGCGGTTGAAGACGTTTACGCTCTTGGGCATCGAAGCGATGCCCGTCGATGTCGAAGTCGACATTTCCCCGGCGGCAATGCCAAAGACGATTCTGGTCGGCTTGCCCGATGCGGCAGTCAAAGAAAGCACGCACCGAATGGAACGTGCGATCGTCAACAGCGGTTATATCCGGCCAAGTGACCGTGTCGTCATCAACCTCGCCCCTGGAGATCTCCCCAAACAAGCGGCTTCGTTCGACCTGCCGGTCGCGTTGGGCGTTCTCGCCGGAAGTGGACAGCTCGCCGCCGAGCAACTGGATCAATACGCCGTCATTGGCGAACTCGCTTTGGAGGGGCTCGCTCGACCGGTCAAAGGAGCATTATCCATCGCCATCGAAGCAGCCAAAAACCCGCAACTTCGAGGATTGGTTGTACCAGCGGCCAACGCTTGTGAAGCCGCTGTCGTCGATCGCCTGGAGATCATCCCGGTCGAAAGTCTGACCCAGGCAATTGGTTTCTTTTCAGGGGAAGTCGATGTCGCTCCAGCACCCAGCCAATTGCGGCATTGGTTTGAACGCTTCAGCAGTTATGACATCGACTTCGGAGACGTTCGCGGCCAAGAATCGGCCAAGCGGGCGATGATGCTCGCCGCCGCGGGACGACACAATCTAATGATGCTCGGACCGCCCGGAAGTGGCAAGACGATGCTAGCTAAGCGGATGCCGACTATTCTGCCTCCACTCTGTGCAACCGAGTCGATTGAAACAACTCGCATCTACAGTGCGCTGGGGCAGCTTCCCGCCGGACAACCGTTATTAGCCAGGCGGCCCTTTCGAAGCCCACATCACACGATCAGTGACGCGGGCTTGGTGGGCGGCGGAAGTCCACCAGCACCTGGCGAGATCAGCAAAGCACATAACGGGATCCTCTTCTTGGATGAGCTTCCAGAGTTCAATCGAAAAACACTCGAAGTGATGCGACAGCCGCTGGAGGATGGCATTGTCACCATCTCCCGCGCCCTCCGAAGCTCGACCTTTCCTGCCAATTTCATGCTAATCGCCGCCGCCAATCCTTGTCCCTGTGGCTATCGCAGCGATCCCCGCCGAAGTTGCAATTGCACGCCCCCGCAAGTCGAAAAATACATGTCCAAAATTTCTGGACCATTGATGGATAGAATCGATCTTCACATCGAGGTGCCAGCGGTTCCATTCGAAGAACTTTCATCATCCACGACCGCCGGTACAACAAGCGATCAGATGCGTAAGGAGGTGTTGCGAGCACGCATGCGACAAACAGATCGCTTCATCAACTCCATCTCTAATGGAATCCCGGTTCGACACAACGCGCAAATGACCAGTCGGCAAGTGCGTCAACACTGTGAACTTGATAAAGCTTGCAAGCAAATGCTTCGACACAGCGTGGAAGAAATGGGGCTTTCAGCGCGAGCACACGATAAAATCCTGCGTGTCGCCCGCACAATCGCCGATGTCGCCGACGACGACTCACTAACCGAAACCCACATCGCCGAGGCGATCGGTTATCGAAGCCTGGATCGCGATCTGTGGCAGTAACAACGCGCCGGCTACTTTCTTCATCAACCTAGGCTTGGCAATCAGGCGTATCGATGTCAGCATTCTACTGCTAACGTCAGTCCGTTCTGATCACACTCATCCCATTCAATCAAGATCTAGATGACATCATTAGATTTCACCGAATCGCTTGAAATTCAGGCCTCCTCTGATGACCTCGACGATGACGGTTTTGTCAGTCTTTGGAATATCGCCTCAGCGTCCTGTGATGGTGATTTGGAAAATACCCGAACCTTGGCCGCTCAATTACTCGGATTTCTTTGTAAAAAGAAATGTGACTTCGTGGTCGTCAGTACAACGGACGCCGAATATCTCGACGCTTGGTTCGAACGCGACAACAAACTTTTATACGACTGGAAATTCGACAGCGAGACGGTGGATGTCGTGAGCCAACACATCGAAGTGCCTTTTTCGAGTCTCGTGTTGTTCTTGGAGAATCAGAAGTTCAATCCACAGATCAAGCATAGCCCGAAACGAGCAGACAGGGTCGAATGGTGCACCAACCAATGGAACGTTGGTTAGGAATTTAACCAGGACAGCAGTTGCTAAACGCCGCATTTACTCAATGCGGCGGTCATTGGACCATGGATGAAATCGGCAGCACTCCATCAAAACTCTTTGAAAACATTGGTTTGATCGATGTTGGTCAAACTAGTGGGGCTCCTCAGGTGTGACCAATCTTCTTTCGCGCTCCATCGCACAAGCAGACTTCAGAAATGCCGCACGCCTAGCACCGGATGATCGCGAGCCCACCCATGACCACGTTCTTCTAGCGAGCTTTTGAGGCCCGCGACTTAGAAAACACCCGATACGGGTTTGACAAGAGCATCTCGACCAGAGGGACACAAGCGCACCAGGCGTTGGTATCAATGCGATGTAAGCGGATCTCTTTTTCGCAGTAATTCCTGAGTCGAATCCAGGTAAAATGGCCGATTTGGTGGCGGTAAATAGCTTGCACCATGGCAAACGGCTAGCGGGAACAACTACCGATTGAAAATTCACCCAGCCTAGCCAGCCAGCCAGCCAGTCATCGGCAATTTCAGTCGCTGACAAGACTTTGACTTGAGCTCGGATCCGATACCTTTTCAATTTCCTGGCCGTATACGCACCTATCGAAATCAGCTTCGATAATAATGTCGGCGATACCAAACACGACGAGAACGATATCAGAATCGCTGATCGTCGATCCACCGATCCGCACTTTAAACAACGCTTTAGGAATCTGAGATGGCCGTACGAAAGCCGCTAACACATACGCTCACTGCAGTAGTTGCCCTGCTGCTAATGCTCCCCACAGCATCAGCGGTTGAACTACCCGATCCCGATGGTAAATCAGCGGACATGAGCCAACCAGTGCAGGTCTACATCTGCCTGGGTCAGTCCAACATGTTGGGATTTGGAAAGACAAAAGGGGGTGAGGGATCGGTCGAGCATGCCGTGAAAAAGAAGAATCTTTACCCTTACCTGATGGATGATGAAGGTAATTGGACCGTGCGAAACGACGTACGCAATGTTCGTGTGATGGGAAGTGGCGGCGGCGGTGCCCGAATGTTCAATAATGAATGGATGACAATCACCGGTGGAAAAATCGGCCCCGAAATCGGCATCGGCTATTACGTCGGAGAAGCTACGGAAGCCCCAGTCATGATTCTGAAAAGCTGCATCGGAAATCGTGCACTCGGCTGGGACTTGCTGCCACCAGGCAGTGAGTCGTTTGAGTTCACTGACAAAAAAGGCGGTACCTGGGTTGATCCTGGGTACAAGGGATCCCCCGAGCGTTGGGAAAAAGGAACAGAGCCCAAAAAAATCAATTGGTATGCTGGCTTGCAGTATGATGGGGATATCGCCCGAGCAAAGAAAGTTCTCTCTGAGCTCGACAAGTACTATCCCGGAGCCAACAGCTACGAGGTCGCTGGTTTCTTTTGGTGGCAAGGAGACCGGGATAGTCGCAGCGAAGCGCTCGCCAGTCGCTATGAAAAGAACCTCGTACAGCTGATCAAAAAGCTTCGTAAAGACTTCGACGCGCCGAACGCCAAATTCGTCTGCGCCACCTTGGGGCAAACAGAAAAAGGAGCCACCGATAATGGCGGAAAACTTCTCGACGCGATGTTCGCGATCGATGGTGAGTCTGGCAAATACCCCGAGTTCAAAAGCAACACTGCTACCGTCTACAGCCACCCTCTCTCAAAGGGAAGCAGCTCGGGCGGCCACTACGGTGGTAATGGCGAAACCTATATGAACATCGGTGAAGCGATGGGCCAAGCAATGGTTAAACTGCTTCAATCGGGTACTCAGTAAGTTTGATTGTCATCCTGAGATCAGCCTGCGATCTAGCGCGGGCTGATGAATCTCCCTTACTTCCCTGCGAAGCGCTCGACGGAATTGATCGATTCTATATTGACTATCGCGATCGCGATGCATGCGCAGGTCGCATCTGATTCGATTCGCCGACCAAACTCCCCAACGAAGAAAGACTCCAGGAGCGGAATAACAAATCAACTATCCTCGTGTCCGAATCATCGATAGCGTCGCCCCGGATACAGTCAGAAATAGCGGCTCTGATTGAAAATAAGTATGTCGGTATAGACGCGGGTTTGGTGGTCGTGGGCTTCGGCAAAATAACCAACCTTCTAGCCCCGCATGCTTGGAGTGCATCACTCCGACACTCACCGGTCAACAACTGCTAGCCGTGCATTTTCAAGACTCGCGAAATGCATGGCCATTCCACTTTCCAGCAAAATATGAAAACGAGTGAATCCTCCATGGATCGCGTGATGGAAATGGAAACGCAGCAACATCGGTCAATTTACCCAACGACCGTTCCACAACACCGAAGGGCACTAAACCTTTGTGCAACGAGTAGATTGTGCAATTGATGCGCTAGCTTACTGAAGACTCAAGCGAATTTGATGGAGCACTCCCCAGACAGAAAAGTCAACTGCACCACAACTAATTTGCACAGCCAGGTTTTCTCGAGCCGCCACGGTCGTCGAAGTCAATCTAGGCGAGGGACACGGCAAGGCGAATTAAAACGATCGTCGAACCTGGTGAAAGAAGTCAATCCAGCCAGATTTACCTTTAACAGACAGGACCCTTTCGATCAGAATTACAACAGTATCTCGATCAGTCCCGAGAACGTCACCGCATCTTCCGTATCGATGCTGGCTCGCTGCGAAGCGGTATGTCGGATCACTGGCATATCCGAGATATACATCGCCCCGACTTTCCAACCAATTTGATAACCGTGGAAGAAGGTACGTGTGGTGAAATAAGTTTCCACGGTTGCTGCATTCTTGCTGAATTTTTGACGGTCCGAACCAGAAACCGTCTGTCCAATGAATCGATAATCAGTATCCATATCAAAGTAGCCAATCATCAGATCCAGGTTACTGGCGCGTCCTTTGAAACAACCATCCCAACCAAACACCGCCTTACCGCCGAGATAATCGGTATAGAGTTTCTCTCGTAACATTTGGAAGGAGTCGTAGTCGGCGTCAAACTTTTGGTCGAATGCCATGTAACTTGCTGAACATCCAGCCGACAGACCGCCAAACCTTGTCCGCCACGTATCGCGAAGCGTCATGTCGATGCCGTAATGATTGACGTCCGACTTCAATTTTGTGCCGGTACCGCTAAACGGATCGACAATACCGGTCGCTGGATTTGGAACATTGATATTCCCGGCGGCACTTTCTGACTTCAGTCGCGCCACGCCAAAGAACATATTCGATTCGAAGCTGGTCCGTGTTCCTAAAAAACGCCGCACGACTTTGAAATCGGAGAAGTATCCAACGCCGTCGATGTCATCGCTGAAGGCGGAACCGCTGCCATTGTCACCCAGCTCGTAGTTCGGCAAAAAGATTCCCCAGACGCCTCGTGTCGAGGTGAGTTCCCAGGGCCTATCGCTGATCGTACTCTGCGCGAGAATCGCAGGGGCGTTGACCAATCCAACTGCTAGCAAAGTAACGACAGCCGCAAGACGCATGGAGCACCGTTTTCATTCATCGGCGATGGAAGTAAGGGGTTTCAACAGCGATATCGAGTCGAAAACACTGTTTGTTTCAGATGATTCAGAAAAAAAGCGGGCTAACTGTTATACGCCACCCTCAGTTGTTCGCGTTAGGCAAGCTGCAACGGAAACAGAAGGCGAGCAAAGCCAGGAAAACGAGGGAAGGAGCGATGACTAGCAAAGCCAGGAACTCAGATTGTTTCTTCAACTTGAATCGACTGGAAGGCTCAGATTGGATCGACACAGGTGGGATCTTCGTGCCGGGCGTTGTTCACATGACGGCTTACGAGTGTCGTCTTGAGCAAGCTCTCGGAAGCGGGCTGCAGCAATTGCTTCAATTTCGGTAGATCACGAAAACCGGGATCGAGCCAGCGCTGAAAATCGCTGGGATTCAAAATCACTGGCATCCGATCATGCACGTGGGCCGTCGTCTGATTCGCTCGCGTGGTGATGATGGTGCAACTACGAGTTGGCTGTCCATCTTCGACAATCCTGCGGTTGAATTCCCAAAGACCAGCCATTGCAAACGGCCCACCTTTGATCAACTCAATCAAATGGGGCTGCTTACCGGTCTCGGTTTTCGTCCACTCATAATAACCGTCCGCCGGAATCAAGCATCGACGGGCTGCGAATGGTTTTTTGAACGAAGCTTTTGTGTCGATTGTTTCGCCGCGGGCATTGATCATCCGATTACCAATGGCGAGGTCGTTAGCCCAAGGCGGCACGAGCCCCCACCGCGTTTTGACCGCGGTTGGCGGTTGACAAGCCGCCTCTCGAAGCAGGCACACGATTGGTTGGGTCGGGGCGATGTTATAGCGGGGCGGATCGTGAACAGAACTCGCTTCGGGAATCAGCTCAGGCAGCAATAATTGGCACCAATCAGCTGCGGGAGCTCTCAAAGTAAATCGACCACACACGATTCACCTCGTCTTGCACGTGTATTGAACTGCGTATCTCGTAGCAAGTCGCTGGTGCAAAATCGTACACCAATTGTTTCCGGTGAGGGGTGTTCATCCGTTCCAATTCGATCGCATCTGGCTACCAACCTTCCCAAATCTTCAAGACGGCTAGGCTTTCTCGGGAAAAAATTCCCTTGCGATTTGCAAGGATAGCGGGGCAGCACCGCCTCCAGTGCTGCCCCGCAGATGGGCAATGCGACCGCGATGGGGAACCGCGGAAACACCGACCCGAACACCGCAGTTAGCAAATCGGGTGCCAATTAATCTGCTCTGGCTTACGCTCTGGACGCCGGCTTCCGCTTCGGGCTGGAGATCGGGTACCACAGGATGTCAAGCAACCGGTTTCCTTTCCGAGAGCCTGAGCGTGGTTCGCCATTTGGAGAGGAGCGATTAAGCTCTTGCGTTGTGAATCTGCCCCCGATCTGTGGTCGTCCGAGTTTTGAACTATCCACTTCTGTTTCGCGTGCTGGGTATCGTCTGCTTATTGATCGGCGGATCGATGAGCTTTTCGTTGCCTTTCGCTATTCCCGCCTTGGCCGATCGCACCGACTTGGAGCGACCGTCCGCGTTCGAGTCGGGAGGCGCGAAGGGGCTTGCGGCGAGCATGGCAATTTCTGTGGTGGTGGGCATCTGTTTGACGGTGATCGGCCGCCGCGGCAAAGGGGGTCCCTTGTATCAAAAAGAGGCGATGGCGATTGTCGGATTGAGCTGGGTCTTAGCAACCATTTTGGGCGCACTACCCTTCTACCTCAGCGGCACTTGCTCGCGTGAGGATACCCCGCTGACATTCATCGAGGCAATGTTTGAATCCCAATCGGGATTCAGCACGTCGGGTGCGACCGTTCTGACCGACCTTGAGTCACCCGGCTTGGTACCGCATTGCATTTTATTTTGGCGATCTTGGACGCACTTTTTGGGCGGACTTGGAATCGTCGTTCTCTTCGTGGCGATTCTGGGACAGGGATCTGCCGGCAAGGCGATGATGCGTGCCGAGACCCCCGGTCCTACGAAGGAGGGGGCGATGCCACGAATGCAGCACACTGCGCTCGTATTTGCAGCGATCTATGTTGGACTAAATGTTCTCCTGACGGGAATCTACACGATTGAGGGGATGACGTTTTTTGACGCGTTATGTCATGCCTTTGGCACGATGGCGACCGGTGGCTTCAGCACTTACAACGCCAGCCTCGGACATTTTAACAGTCCCGTCATTGAATACACGACGATCGTATTCATGGTGTTAGCAGGAACGAATTTCACGCTGCTTTATCTCACTTTGCTGGGAAGCCCAAAGAAATTGTTCCGCGACGTGGAATTTCAAACGTATGTCGGCATCATCCTGCTAATAACGAGCGCCGTCGTATTCTTTGGATTCCGAAACCAAGACACAGGCTTCGATACCATTTCAGAGGGAATACGGCACGGCTTATTTCAAGTCGTATCGATCATAACCACTACCGGTTACGGAACAGCGGACTTTGATGGCTGGAACAACTTCAGTCGCGGAATTTTGTTGCTGCTGATGTTCGTCGGTGGCTGCGCCGGCAGCACGGGCGGCGGGCTGAAAGTCATCCGGCATATTCTGTTTTACAAAATCCTACGTCTCGAGATTGAGCAGGCACATCGCCCCCGCGTGATTCGATTCATCCGTGTTGGTGGAGCGACGATTGACGATCCAAAACTTCCACACGGAATCGTTGTTTATTTTTCAATGATCCTGGCGATCTTCGTTTTCGCCTGGTTACTGCTAATCACGTTCGAACCAAACAGCACTTGGGATGTTGTCAGATCCTCTGACTTGTCGGGTGTTGATTCACCGAGTGTCGAAACGACCGAAGAGATTGCCAATCGCCTGGATGAGAAACTTCTCGATTCAGCCAGTGCGGTGGCGGCAACACTCAACAACATCGGCCCCGGTTTGGGGGTCGTTGGCCCGACACGAAACTACGCTGGATTCAGCCAGGGCGCGAAGTTGTTATTCGTCTGGTTGATGATGCTTGGCCGAGTCGAGATTTTCAGCGTGCTGGTGCTGTTTTTTCCGAGTTTTTGGCGCCGTGTCTAGGCCTCGAATGAGCCTCAACGGATGGCATCCCAACATTGGTTGCTAAACTGCACGGTGACGGTTTTGCGGAACCAAAAAATCGGCAACCATCGTGGTCACCAACCCCATCGACGCCAACATGATAACCAAGCTCTTGAATCAGCCCAAAACGCCAATTCGATGGTGGATTTGTTTGTTCCTCACCGTGTCCAGCTTCTCTTGGCTGTTACCGGTTCAGGCACAAGTCATCCAGCGTGAGGAACGCGAACGATCAGCGGTCATCATTCCGTTAAAAGAAGATATCAACCCGCTCAGTGGTGCGCTACTGAAACGTAAGTTTGAAGAGGCGGTCGATTCAGGTGTCGACGTCATTATCCTCGATATCAATTCACCAGGTGGATTTACTTACGTCACCTTTGAATTGATGGACCTGGTTTTAGAAGCCAAGGAAGTCGAGACCGTCGCGTTCATCGAAAAAGACGCGATCAGTGGCGCCGCATTACTCTCACTGGCATGTGACCAAATCATTATGCTTCCCGGTGCGCGGATGGGGGATGCAGGCGAGATTGTGATGGGAGCCGACGGTGCCTATCGCTACACCGAGGCAAAGAGCCGAAGTGTGCTCGCTCAAAAAGTCCGCGATACGGCAGCGGCAACAGGTCGCCCACTCGCATTGGCGGAAAAACTGGTCGATAAGGACATGGTGGTTTTTGCTGCGACTAATCAAGCCAATGGTGAAACACGGTACTTCTCAGACAAAGAATGGGAATCATTCAAAGACGCCGATCGATGGGTCAAAGGTAAGCCGGTACGCGAGGCTGGCAAAGAGATGTTTTTCATTGCAAACGGGCAGCGAGCAGTCGAATTGGGAATGGCATCGCAAACAATTGAAAATCGATCTGAGTTGGCGGCAACATTGAACATTTCCGAACCGATCCCGGTCATGGAGCGAACCTGGATTGATTCGATGGTTTTCCTTCTCAACACGGGTGTCGTAACATTCCTGCTGATCGTGATTGGGCTGATCGCCTTAACGATCGAATTGGGGGCACCTGGAATGGGCGTGGGCGGACTGGTTTCGCTACTTTGCTTCAGCCTCTTCTTCTGGAGTCGATTCCTAGGAGGTACTTCGGGATGGTTGGAAGTGACTTTATTTCTCGTTGGGCTCGTTTTTATCGGCGCCGAGTTATTCGTGATACCAGGATTCGGAGTTTCAGGAGTCGGTGGGATCACGCTGGTCATCGGCTCGCTCGTAATGGCCTCGCGACGATTCATGCTGCCACAGTCAGGTGAACAGTGGACGGGACTGGGCTATGACTTTTTGTTAGTCGTCAGCGCTTTCATTGGATTTTTGATCGCACTGATTTTTCTGTCGAAATTCATCGGTGATATTCCTGGGCTAAGTCGATTGACCCTGAAGCCACCCGTCATCGCCGAAGGTGCAGTTGCCGGAGTAGCGGTTTCCGCCAGCGAAATATTGCCAGGTTGGCAACGCGCAGAGGTCGGAGACATGGGTCAAACTGTCTCGCCACTGCGGCCCAGCGGAAAGATTCAGATTGATGATTTCATGGTTGATGTCGTCACTGAAGGTGAATTTGTCGAACCGAACATCAAAGTGAAAGTGATCAGCAAGCAGGGTGCACGAATCATCGTCCGGTCGGTGTGACACACCCGTTAGCAAGACTTGGAAAGAAAGACCGGCTCCAGAAGTTCATAGAAGGCTTCGTTTGCTAGACTCTTTTTTTCAGCGTTATCTTCTAGCGTTAGCCCTCGCTGCGGTTCGTCACACACCCTTTAACCTGGCGATTCTGCTGACCCGCTTCGCCGTGCCGCGCAACAGAGGCGAATAAATGCCCGACCCGCTTGCTTGATTCGAGTGAACTCAAGATGGGAACAAATTCCGAGCAACTAAGCAGCGCCAGCGAATTCGCGCCAACGAGACGATGATTCCGCTTAAAACGGCGGCAAGTTCAATTCTTCGACCTGCTCGTTGAGCGTCAATGCATCGTAGGCGACGCCGAGACCAAGTAATCCACCGGTGCAAAGATAAATAAGTCCCGTCAGATACTTACCCATGTAGAAGCGGTGGACTCCAAACAAGCCCAAGAACAGCAGCAGACACCAGCAAACGCTGTGATCGATTCGGCCAGGGCGATATCGATGGTTCGCTTCTTCCGCCATCGACGGGATCAGAAACAAGTCAATGAACCAACCGATCAATAACAGTCCACCGGTAAAGAACCAGATCACACCAGTTAGCGGCTTTCCAAAGTAAAAGCGGTGTGCACCAATGAATCCAAAGATCCAAAAGATGTACCCCACCGTCACCGGGTGACTTGGAATCGGATCCTCAGAAACCCAATCAACGTAGGTGTTTGTCGCAGTCAGCATGATCTCTCGAAGCGTTCAGGATGATCTCTAGAAGTGTTCAGTGAGCAACGTCACGAGGCTTCATTCGACGATCTTGAGCAAATCTTGGCAACTTTGCATCAGCCTTGCCAGGAAAGAAGCCTAGCGATATAGTGTACAGAAATATACTAATATACCCGCAGCCCACGAGCACACCACTCATCCATGCAGTATGTCGAACTGCATTGCAAAAGTAACTTCTCGTTTCTGGAGGGAGCCTCCCATCCAGACGAGCTAGTCGAGCAAGCATCACGACTTGGCTATTCTGGAATAGCGTTAACCGATCGCGAATCAATTGCTGGTGTGGTGCGGGGCTTCGCGCCTGCTCAGGAGCTTGGCTTGCAGTACATCGTGGGCGCTGAAGTCCATCCAACCGATGCGCCTCCGATGGTGCTGTGGCCAAGGCATCGTGCTGCTTATGGCCAACTTTGTCGACTGCTTTCACGTGGACGACTACGGGTTGAAAAAGGGCATTGTAAACTCCACTGGAATGACATTGCCGAACACAGTGAGGGCATGCTCGCCGGGCTGATCCCTCATTTCTCTGATCAACCCAACACACGGGACGATCTGCGGTGGCCCCGTTTCACTCGATTCTTACGGACGCAGTTTCGTGAAGTTTTTGCTGAACGAGGTTACCTGCTATGTGAACTGCACCGAGGAGTTGACGACACGCAGCGGGTGGACCGTTTACGGAACCTATCGCTACGTCAAGATGTCCCGTTGCTGGCAGCAGGAGACGTTCATTACCACGTGCCTGATCGTATGTTGCTACACGACTGCGTAACGGCGATTCGACACGGCAGCACAATCGATCAAGTATCTGGCCAACGGTTTGCTAACAGTCAACGCCACTTGCGATCGTTAAGCGAGATTGGCGGACTCTACAACCAGGTGCCCGATGCCATCGCCCGTACCATGGAGGTTGCTGAGCAATGCACGTTCTCGCTCGGCGAACTCCGGTACGAATATCCCAAGGAGATCGCTCCACCCGGGATGACCTTGATCGAACGACTCAAACGATTGACGTGGGAAGGCGCGAATCAGCGATGGCCTGATGGTGTACCAGCGAAAGTGATTGAGTTACTTCGTCACGAATTTGAGATCATCGCGGAATTACATTACGAGGCATACTTTTTGACTGTCTGGGATATGGTTCGATTTGCTCGACAGCAAAATATTCTCTGCCAGGGAAGAGGTTCGGCTGCGAATTCGACCGTCTGTTATTGCCTCGGAATTACAAATGTCGATCCCAGTCAAACCGATTTGTTATTCGAGCGGTTTGTCAGCCGTGAACGGGATGAAGCGCCTGATATCGACGTCGATTTTGAACACCAACGTCGCGAAGAGGTATTGCAATATTTATACGACAAATACGGTCGTGATCGCGCGGGTATGACAGCCACTGTGATTAGGTACCGCACTCGCAGTGTGATTCGTGATGCCGGAAAGGCACTTGGTGTCTCCGCTGACGCCATTGATGCAATCGCAAAACTCAGTGGAAACGACACGGATTTATCCGATCGCTGCCGGAGCGGTGGACTGGATCCGAATTCAAGTGTCGGAAAACGATTCATTTACCTCATTGAGAACTTGACCAATTTCCCAAGACATCTCTCGCAGCACGTCGGCGGGATGGTGATGACGGCCGGTAGTTTGTGCGAACTCTGTCCAATCGAGAATGCCGCGATGGAAGGCCGAACGGTCATCCAGTGGAATAAAGATGACCTTGATGAATTGGGGATTTTGAAAGTCGATGTCCTCGCTCTGGGCATGCTGTCAGCGATCCATCGTTGCTTCGACTTGGTTGCCAAGCATCACCAGCATTATTGGTCACTCGCCAACATCCCTGCCGACGACCAGGCAACTTACGACATGATCTGTGCGGCGGAGACGGTTGGTGTCTTTCAGATTGAAAGCCGCGCCCAAATGAGCATGTTGCCACGTCTTAAGCCCCGATGCTATTACGACTTGGTCGTCGAGGTGGCAATCGTTCGTCCGGGCCCGATTCAAGGCAACATGGTCCATCCCTATTTAAAAGCTCGTGAAAATCCAGGGTCAGTACGGTACCCCAACGAGGCAATTGCTGGAGTGCTAAGAAAAACGCTCGGTGTTCCGATTTTCCAGGAACAAGCGATGCGTTTGGCCGTCGTAGCTGCTGGATTTACGCCGGGCGAAGCGGACCAATTACGTCGCGCCATGGCGGCTTGGCGGCGTCCGGGCGTGATCGACGAATTTCGCATAAAACTACTCGCCGGGATGCGATCACATGGATTGACCGGCGAATTTGCTGAACATGTTTTTCACCAGATCCGCGGCTTCGGTGAATACGGCTTCCCCGAATCCCACGCGGCCAGCTTTGCATTACTGGTTTACGCATCGAGCTATTTGAAATGCCATTACCCTGCCGCATTTTGTGCGGCCTTGTTGAATAGCCAACCAATGGGTTTCTACGCACCGGCACAACTCATCGCGGACGCTCGCAAGCACGGCGTGAAGGTCCATGCTGTCGACGTGAATGAAAGTGACTTTGAAACGACTCTCGAAGGCGATGCGACGAAGAACCAACCGGGGATTCGCTTGGGGCTTCAAACAATTCGTGGCTTTCCCTCCGAAGTGGCGAAGCAGATTGTGCGATGTCGCAATGGCCAGCGATATCGAGACATGAAAGATTTTTCAAATCGTACGCAAATTGGAAAATCCAACTTGGCCATACTCGCCGACGCGGATGCCTTAGGATCACTTGCCGGAGATCGACGTGCTGCAATCTGGCATTCCTTATTGCATGAGGAATCACCGCGGGAACAACCACTGTTTGCGAATCTTTCAGAAGACGACCGAGTCCCCGAAGCACTCAAACCCATGACTCCGCAGGAAGAAGTTCATGCCGATTACCACACAACGGGATTAAGTCTCAAAGCACATCCAATTTCGTTTGTCCGAACAACACTGAAATCAAAACGCTGCGTATCAGCAAACCAGCTTGATTCAATGCGAGATGGGCGGCATGTCCGTGTTGCAGGATTAGTGCTGCTTCGGCAGCGACCTTCGACGGCAAAAGGGATCACCTTTGTGACCCTGGAAGACGAAACTGGATCGATCAACTTAGTCTTGTTTGCAGCCGTTTGGAAACGGTTTTTTCGTGTTGCCAAGACAAGCAATGCGTGGCTGGTCGAGGGCAAACTAGAGAACCGAAAAGGAGTGATTCACATCATCGTTGGACGAATCACTGACCTTGCTGACGAAGTCGATGGCCTGAGTATTCGCTCACGTGATTTCCATTAGTCGCTGAGAAACCCAGCGACTCGATCACAAGACGAAACGACCTGGTCGCTACCAGATTCGGAGGACCGTTCGAGTGCCAGCTTATTAGACGCTGAGCTACAGAATCGCAGGTGCCGTGTATCGAGGGGACAGAAGGACGCATTCCTCGATGTGCCACTGTTCATTTCCCCTCGAATCGACGAGGCAGTCGAGGAACATGTGGATCCTGGCCGTCGTTTCGCCACCCGCATCTCTCCAGATAAGCTCAGCATGATCGCGACCGTAGGAGTAGTAGATATGAGCCGGTCGGTCAAGCACCCAGTTTGCTCCGTCACCGCCATTTCGAATCGTTTCTACGACCCCGGAACCTTGGAAATCGGCAAAGATTTTCTCACCCTGCTCACTCAACGCGTAGTGCTGATCTAAGTCCATCGACTCTGGGAAGCGATTGGCATAATCCTTACCCAGCTCAATTGCAAAGTAATCATCGCCACGGGCAATGACCTCGATGTAGTCGCGGCCAAATTTCTCCGCCTTTGCTCCGAGAGTGATATCCTTGAACCAAGGCAAGCAGTACCCAAACACTCCGAAGCCTGTCGCGAGTAGCATCCCAATCATCCCTGCCGTAGTACCGACTGGCCGTGTTCCGTTTTCACCGTCCCCAGGACGCCGTAAAGCAATGAGACCCACGAGAAACGAGGCTGCGGGAAAGAACAGCAACGGCTTCGCGAACACAGCCAAAACGCTTAGGATCCCAAGCAATAAGCACAAAAAACCAGAAATCCGAAAGGGTGTCCGGAATTCTGCCTCCTCGTACCCAGTTTCCGCATGCATTTGAGGGACATTCGGGAGTCGCGAGTCAGTACTCATGGCAGCAGGGCGAACTAGGTAGGGACGGATACAGAGAATGGCTGCCGTTTTTACGGCTAGATCGGTCGGTTAGGGCTCTACGGAGTAATCGGGAGGATGGTTCGTCGAAGTAAAACTTACCCGACAAACAAATTTACGGACCGAAGACCGTAGATTGCCGCCACAGCTCTGCGTCCAGTCGGTCACGGCGAGGGCGTCACCAGCGGCGTTGATCCAAAGAACGTTGGAAATACCACCGAAATCGAGATCAATATTCGACCCAGATCCGAGCAGGTTTGACGGCCGAGATTTCTGCTCGCACGCCAGTGATGCAGTCCCTCATGATGCCAGCTAAGCCTGCTCACCATGCTTGAAAGGGACTAGGCGACCCGCCTCGACGAATCCGCATGTGAGGGGAAGCCAGGACACAGATTCATTAGCCTAGCAATTTCTTCGGCGGCCCGAGCGGAAGCCCCCGGTTTAGCATGCTGACGGCAGAGCTCATCTAGCTGGCGACTTAAGCGGGAAAAATAAAAAGGATCACCGAGCATCGCCCCAATCGATTCCGTTAAAAACTTGGAAGCTGGCTGAGGACTTCCTACCGAGATGTACTCGGGAAAAACTTTGCGGCGATCCATCAAATTCGGCAAAGTCACGCTATCAATCCGAACCAATAAATTTGCCAGCAGGTGCAGCAATCGGCCGACTCGGTAAATCACAGCGGCAGGCGTGCGTCGTGCCATCATTTCCAAACTCACACTGCCACTCACCATCATCGCGCATCTTGAGGCTTGTATGACTTCGCTGGCTCGGCCAACGTAGAATTCCAAAGGAATCGCGGAGTCACTCTCCTGTAGTTGGTCTCGACACCATTGGCACTGTTTATCTCGGTATGCAGCCACGAGGAATCGGGCGTCTGGGTACTGTCTATGGAGCTGGCGAATCGAGTCGAGCATGACCGGCCAATTCGCTTGTACTTCATGATCTCGCGAGCCGGGTAAAACAGCTACCAAATGCTGTCCTCGGTCCGCTATCGAATTGAAGCGGTTCAAAGTCTGTTTGTTCAATGGATGTTGTTGGACGGCATCAAAAAATGGATGCCCCACGTAGGTGCAGGGAATCTGCTGCCGCTGGAAGTACTCCTGTTCGACCGGTAAAACGGCTAATACGTGATCGACGCTGCGGCGCATTTTGTTGATCCGCCAACCTGCCCATGCCCAGAGTTGTGGAGGGCAGTAGTAGTAAACAGGGATCCCATATTTCTTCGCTCTCTTGGCGATGTGCCAATTGAACCCGGGAAAATCTACCAGCACCACGGCGTCGATTTGCTCTTGCCGAAACACAGCCTCCGCTTGATCGGCGAGCGCGAAAAAATCTCGCAACTTAGGTAACACCTCAAGCACGCCGACAACTGCGTGCTGCGTTAGGTCACTATCAATTTGACAGCCAGCGTTCTGCATCGCTGGACCACCAAAACCCCGTAAGTTGATTTGAGGGTCGATCCGTTGCAATTCGGTAGCCAGGCGGGCAGCATGCTGATCACCGCTCGGTTCACCGACTGAAAAAAAGATCGTGGACATCCTCGCTCCCAAGGCTCGTTCGAGTTTTACCCATAGGGAATTTGGGTGGTGACCGTCAATACGAATTTCGCGTTTCACGCATCGTTTACGGATTCCCAGACACGTTGCGGAGGTTTCCCGCCGCACGCTAAGAAGTCGCCCGCTAGCATCTGCAAATTTGATGCGGATGGCTTCAAACTGAGGCTGATCCGCTGTGACGGCGTGCAAATCGATGATTGATCTTGGATCGGGACGGACCCTGGCTTTCGGCAACTGGCTGCTGGCTGCTGTAACTTGGTTACCAGCAGACCGATACAGCATCCGATCAGCACAAAAAAACGACCCGAAGAGCAAAGCCCACCGGGTCGTTTGATGCTCACGTCTGAAGGATTCAGCGTGTTTACAGTCTCGCTGTATTAGCGGACGTAAACAGCGCTGGCCTGAACGACGCGACGAGTAGTGGTCAAGCTAGCGCTTGGATCAACAACGGGCTCCGGCATGGGAGCGGCTTCCATCGGTGCAGGAGCAGTTGTGCAACCGGCTTCGCAGCCGCAAGCTGGCTCACAGCCACAAGCTGGCTCGCAGCATGAATCGCAGGACATGCCCTTCTTCATGTGGCCAAACAACTTGGACAGCAGACCGCCCGACATTTTGCTGCAACCGCTATCGCAGCAAGCTGGCTCTTCGCAACCGCAGGCTGGCTCTTCGCAACCGCAAGCTGGCTCTTCGCAACCGCAAGCTGGCTCTTCGCAGCCGCAAGCTGGCTCTTCGCAGCCGCAAGCTGGCTCTTCGCAACCGCAAGCTGGCTCGCAGGTATCGCAACCGCTGTCGCAAGGATTGCACTTGAACAGTTTCGAGAGCAATCCGCCGGAGCTCTTTCCGCAAGGATCGCAACCGGTGTCACAGCAAGCTGGTGCTTCGCAGGTTGGCTCTGCACAGCAAGTTGGCTCTGCACAGCAGGTTGGCTCTGCACCGCAGGCTACTTCTTCGCAACCGCAAGCTGGCTCTTCGCATCCACATGCGGGCTCGCAAGTGTCACACACCGCGTCACATCCATCATCGCAGCAAGCGCTCGCACTGCCGCAACCTTTGATACCGAGCATTCGGTCCAACAGGTCAAAGCCATAACTCTGGGTGCTGATACAGCAACCGAGTACGACCATCATTGTCATAATTGTCCGCTTCATTGGAGCCACGTCTCCCTTTCTCGCTTTTGCGGGTCGTAAGTCATGGTGCCGGAACACTCGTTCAATCTTTCCGCAGTAAGAGCGTTTCAGATTGGAAGATGCAGTCGGCGGACGAAGTCGCCGGCGAGCGCATCTCGAAATCATCCTATGTCGAACACTAACGGGTCGGGTGCGGACACCCGGCCCGCCGACTTCGTTCAGTTCGACATTACTCGTACCTGAGAGCTTCGAATGCACTCAGAAGGATTCACGTTCTGTTCCGTACACCAACAGGCTTGACGTCCGATGTCAGGCCTCTGGGTCCCCATTGGGCAGAGGTGGCTGGTGCCACTTTTTGTGCCTTCGGTTCTGTAACGGTATCGACCTTGGTTTGGCTGGTGATAAATGTTCCATGGGATTTTTACCCGCTTGGAAAGCTTTAACGGTTGAGCAAGAAAAGCCGCGCCACGGCACGACTAGCAATACTTGACAGCTGCGCGTGGCGTAGCCCGAGCAATCGGTATAAACTGACATGACGAGCGATTAGGCGACGCCTACCGTCGTTGCAAACCACCCACCAGGAGGGCCTGGCCAAATTCGCTTGACCTCGCCCTTACCGCCCGCGTGGGTCGCCAGCCACATTTCAAGGCCGTCTTCATTCGCGTGTTCTTTCCACCCCAAGTCATCGAGTGTCGTCCCCACCCCAAGTCATCAATCTGAGCAGTTTGCCGGCGATTCCCTGTCCATGTGGGACCGCTCGGCGGGCCTTCGCGGACCGAGATGACTACCCAGGAACGGTGCATTTGACTGAGATCAGCAGCGATGCCAAACGTCATTACCACTTAAAACAAGCTGAGATCTACATCGTGCTTGAATGCGACACAGGGGCTTCGATCGAACTCGATGGGTTGTTGCACCCCGTCACCCCCATGACAGCCGTGATCATTCCTCCCGGGGTTCGCCATCGCGCAATCGGGCAAATGAAGGTCATAATTTTATGCACACCGAATTTTGACCCCTCAGATGAGTATTTTGACTAACTTGCCATCTGACGTGTTAAATAATGATTCCTCCCAAACCAGTGATTCTTCCGAGACTTCCGATGCAATTCAGTTTCTTTCCGTCGAGTTGTCGACTGATCGTCGTCCTGCTGGGCACCGCCATCTTGTCCACCACCAGCAGCGCAGGTGATTGGCCTTACTGGCGAGGGCCACATTTCGATGGTACTGCTGAGGTATCGGGATTACCCGACGACTGGGATTCCAACGGCGGGGAAGGCAGCAATGTACTGTGGACCCGAGATGATATCGGTGGGCCCTGTACCCCAATCGTGATGAATGGACGTCTTTACACCATACAACGGGCGGAACCTGGGACACCACGCGAAGGTGAACGGGTGGTTTGCTTGGATGCCAAAACTGGTGAGACGATTTGGGAAAATCGTTACAACGTTTGGCTGTCGGATGTGCCTGCCGAAAGGGTTGGCTGGAGCAGCGTCGTCGGTGACCCAGAAACCGGCAATGTCTATGCCTTAGGTTCCTGCGATATTTTTCAATGCATGAGCGGAGAGACAGGGGAAACCATTTGGAAGATTCCACTGCATGAGCAGTTTGGAATGCTAAGCACCTACGGAGGTCGAACCAATTTCCCGATCATTCACGAAGATTTGGTGATTATTAGTGGCATCATTATTAATTGGGGTAAGTCAGCCAAGCCAAACCATCGGCTAATCGCGATGGACAAACGAACAGGAACTGTTCGCTGGTTCGGTGGCACTCGGGATCTACCCTACGACACGACCTACTCGGCACCCAGCCTTGTCACCATCGATGGTCAGCGTCAGCTGGTGATGGGAGCAGGCGATGGATCGATCTGGGGATTCCAGCCGCGGACAGGCAAACAACTATGGCACTATGACATGTCACTGCGAGGTATCTTTGCGACCCCATTGGTAGTGGGTAACACCGTATTCGCCAGTCATAGCGAGGAAAACGTCGCACCTTACAACAACGTAATGGGTGCCGTTGTGGCACTGAAAATCAGCGGTACTGGCGACGATACCAAGGTCGAGGAATTATGGAAACAAATGGAGGTCGTCGTTGGCTACAGTGAGCCAGTCTTCATTGACGGCCGGCTGTATGTGGTCGATGACCGCTGCAAGATGTGGATCTTTGACGCCGAAACAGGCGAGCCGATTGTGGAACGCAAAGCTTTCGTCGGAAGCCGGCAACGGGCGGCACTACTGCACGCCGACAATAAGATCTACGTGTTAACGGAGAATGGTCGATGGGCAATCATCGAACCCACGGAGGACGGATTCGAGGTAATCAACAAAGGTCGGGTCAGAGATACCGGCTTCGCCGGTTCGCCAATCGTTGCCGATGGTCGATTGTATTTCCCCAGCACAACCGCTCTGTACTGCATAGGCACGGAAGATGGCAGGCAAGCATCGGTCGATATCGCCAATAACATGGGCGAGGAAACCCCTGTCAGTGAAAATCCGGATATCTCACAACTGCAAATCGTCCCCGGAGAGCAACTACTAAGACCAGGGCAAAGTATTGAATTGAAGGTATTCGCCTACAACCAATTGGGGCAGAAACTACCCGATCCTACAGAAATTAGCTTTCGAGTTGATGGCTCTGGGTCAATCAATGGCTCCACCTATACCGCCGACAACGATTCAAAACATACCGCCGCCACGATTTCGGCAACGGTCGGCGACGTAACAGGAACGACTCGAGTGAGAGTGGTTCCAACTTTGCCCTGGAAATTCACCTTTGATGATCTCAGTGATCCGCCACTTCCTTGGGTGGGGGCACGGTATCGTCATATCATTCGTGAAGTCGATGGGTCCCCTGCCCTGACTAAAATCACAACGATTCCTAAGGGTGCCCGCAGTCGCGCCTGGATGGGCCATAGCGACTTATCGGAGTACACGATTAGCTCTGATGTAATGGGAGCT
The DNA here is from genome assembly GCA_036339635.1 of Planctomycetota bacterium. Lineage (GTDB taxonomy): Bacteria > Planctomycetota > Planctomycetia > Pirellulales > Pirellulaceae > Rubripirellula. The sequence goes on from JAYZAR010000152.1 coordinate 36,675, forward strand.
CGAATGAGCGACCAGTTACCAGACATTGGACTGACAAATCAGGGCTACGTATTGGACCTAATGGGTGAGAGTCAACAATTACAGATTCGCACTTGGTCAGCACAACTGAGACTCGATTCGCAAGTACCATTTGCTTGGAAAGAAGACACTTGGTACCGGATGAAGTTTCGAGTCGACATCGAAAGTGAACCGCCCGCCGCAGTAGCATTTTTACGAGGGAAGGTCTGGCCACGCGATGAACCCGAACCAAAGGAATGGACGATCACAGCGCGGGATGAATCGCCCAACCTTTCAGCAAGTCCCGGCCTTTACGGCAACGCGAAAGTCGCGGAACTTTACTTAGACAACATCGAAGTTGTCGCTAATTCGGACCAGCCGAAGTAGCTGCGATCAACAAACTCCACGTCTGCCGACACCGGCAATCCGATTGATCCTCACGCGAACGATCAGTCCACGGTCACGAAAAACAACACTCCCAAAGAAACCGTTAAGTAACCATGCAAAAGAACGAATTCTCCGCTTGGACCCTTCTGCTCGTCGCGTTGGTGCTAGGCAGCATTTCCACGGTGACGCTCGGCGGATGTAAACCGTCAGATGTGGTCAATGTCGATGCTGCCAATGCCGACCCACCAGAAACGGCCACGACGGAGGATGAGGCTCCAGCCACAGACGAATCCGCCACCAATACGACTCCCCCAGAGACAAGCCCGGAAAACACCAGTGCGAACCCTGATGCGAGCTCGGATCCGGCAGAGCAAGCGACCGTGGTTGGTGAAGCTGCGCCGGCGGGGCCAGAATCTGCATCCACACTGGTCACAAAAGTAGCGGAGGATTATGCCCCCGAGCAGATCATGGAAGCTGGAGGGGATTGGCCACAGTGGGGTGGGACTCGTGAAAAAAACAACGTGCCGGGTGTGAAGGAGGTACCGCTGGAATGGAACATCGGAAAGTTCGACCGGAGAACTGGCGAATGGGACGCCAGCCGAGCGTTGAACATCAACTGGTTCGCAAACCTAGGCAGCCAAACGTACGGCAACCCCGTTGTCGCAGGTGGCAGAGTCTTTGTCGGCACCAACAACGGGGCCGGTCATCTAAAGCGATATCCTTCAAAGGTCGATCTTGGTTGTCTACTCGCATTCGACGAAGAGACTGGCGAGTTTCTGTGGCAACACAGCAGTGAAAAACTAATTACCGGCCGTGTCCACGATTGGCCGCTGCAAGGAATTTGCTGTGCCCCGCTGGTAGAGGGCGATCGAATGTGGTTCGTCACCAGTCGTGGGGAAGTTCGCTGTCTCGATACGGCCGGCTTTTACGACGACGAAGATGATGGACCAATCACCAACGAAATGGTCTCTGTTGCAGCAATCATGAACGCTGGTCCAGCGGCAGCCGGTCACGCAGCCACCCTGGAGGGTTTGGCGGCAGGAATGCTGTCTGACGCGGCCAAGAAAGCACTCGCAGATGCTGGATCCGCTCTTGAAGGAGAGGCAGTGGTCGAAACCGTAGAAGCTGGCAAGCACTGGAAAGCGACTGGCAATTTCGGCGGTGTTCAACGAACCTTGACCATTCGGCAAATTGGGCCGCGAATCAAATTCATGAAGGCGCTCGGTGTCAACGACAAACGAGACGCTGATGTGATCTGGGTTTATGACATGATGGGCCCCGAAATGGGAATTAGCCAACACAACATGTGCTCGTGCAGCGTTACCAGTTATGGAGACCTTTTACTTGTTAACACTGGCAACGGTCTCGACGAATCACACTACAACCTGCCCGCTCCAGATGCCCCAAGCTTTCTGTGTATGGACAAGAACACCGGCGAAGTACTGTGGACCGACCGGTCACCTGCCAAAAACATCCTGCACGGTCAGTGGTCGAGCCCAACCGTGGGCGTGTTCGACGGTGTCCCACAAGTCTTGTTCGCCGGTGGTGATGGCATCTTATACAGTTTCGTCGCAAACCGCGGTAATAACGGAGAGCCGGAACTGCTTTGGACGTTCGACTGTAATCCCAAGACCAGTAAGTGGATCCTAGGTGGCGAGGGAACCCGTAACAATTTGATTGCAACACCCGTTGCCTACGGCGACTACGTTTACATCGCTGTCGGGCAAGACCCAGAGCATGGCGAAGGTGAAGGCCATCTGTGGTGAATCAATCCCACCATGCGTGGTGATATCTCCCCAACCCTTGCTGTGAAAATCGACGAGGAAGGGAAACGGGTGCCAATTGCACACAAACGGATCCAAGCGGTTGAAGAAGAAAAAGGCGAAATCGAGATCGACAATCCCAACTCTGGCGTCGTTTGGCACTACAGCATGAACGATGGCAATGGTGACGGCGAAATCGACTTCGAAGAAGAGATGCATCGAACAATTGGAACGGTGGCCATCAAAGATGATGTGCTTTACGTTGCCGATTTTTCAGGTTTGGTGCACTGCTTGGATGCCAACGGAACCGATGACGGCATGCCAATCGTGCACTTCACTTATGACATGTTGGCACAAAGCTGGGGCAGCCCACTGATTGCCGCCAATCATGTGTTTATCGGTGACGAGGATGGTGATGTCGCGATCTTTGAATTCGGTGCCGAGAACGTCGAACCCATCGATGAAATCAATATGGGTAGCAGTGTCTACAGCACCCCCGTCGCGGCGAATGACAAACTGTTCATTAGCACGAAGGACAAGCTATTCTCAATTGGAATCAAGAAGTAAACGGATTCCTGACCCTGTAATCCAAACCCGATTCTATAATCCAGGGCGGTTTTGCTGATGACTCGGTTGTCGGCATAACTCGTTTGTATCGGGCGGCTCTTCCCGTTTGACACCAAAGCAGAGTTTCATGCCAAAAGTATTACTTGACTGCGGAAACTGCGGTCCCGATTTCAATGCCATCCGCGCGATGGCGGAACAACAATTCGGTGCAGAAGTGCGACAATCGCATGGGACCGAAGATACGCTTGATCTTTTACGCGCTGGCGACATCGATTTGGTGACCGTCAATCGCAAACTGGATCGTGACTACACCGATGGAATCGAAGTCATTAGAGCGATCAAAGCTGATCCGGAGGTGTCTTCAGTGCCCGTGATGTTGGTCACTAACTTCCCCGAGCACCAGGCACAGGCCGCCAGTGAAGGCTGCGTACCAGGGTTTGGCAAACTTGCAATTGGTGATCCAGCCACGCATGCACTTTTAGCGCCATTCTTGGGTTCGTGATTCGCTCTGAAATGCTTGCTGTGACGGCATGGCAGAAGCCCGCCAGGCACCCCTTTTTCACCAAACTTCAAATGGGCCAAACTTCTCTGACTCACCTTGTTCTGGCAGAATCTGGTCAGCGGGGTGTAAAATCAGGGCAGAATGCGTTTTTTTTAAACACCAGATTCCTGTTGCGAGCAACTATCTGCTGAGATGAAGGGGCCATGAACGGTAGCTATCGAAAAATGCTTGCCGCGAAGATCCATAGCGCTACGGTAACGGGCGCGGATGTAAACTACGAAGGCAGTGTAACGATCCCGCCAGAATTGCTGGAGGCAGCTGAAATCCACCCCTACGAGTCGGTGCATATCTGGAATGTGACGCGAGGGACACGGTTAGAAACTTATGCGATCACGGGACAGCCGGGCTCAAATGACATTTGTGCTAACGGGGCTGCTGCTCATCTAATTCGCCCTGGCGACCAGGTGATCCTGGCTAGCTATATACTCGTCGCCCAGGAAAAGATCGCCGAACATCGGCCAAAATTGATTTTTGTCGACGAATCCAATCAAATCACTCACTGTGGCCCTGAAGTGGCGGGTCCCCAACAACGGAGCACGGCCCCTGGCCGCTGAGAAACGCGTGCAAGGTATCGGCCTTCTCCTTATCGCTGTCATGATCGGCCTGTTTGCAGGCGGGTTATTGGGAACCCAACCGAGTGTTAACGGCTACTTGGCCCGGCATCTTGAGCACCCGCTACAGGCGACTGTCATATCGTTTGCCAGCGGGACAGCAATTATCCTTATGATCACCATATTCGGGGGGAATTTCCCTCCACGATTCAGTTCGCCAGCGACGGAGATGCCGTGGTGGGCTTGGTTTGGCGGCGCAATTGGAGTGGTCATGGTAACCACCTCTCTCATCTTTGTCCCGCGAGTCGGTTCGCTGCCATGGTTTGCGGCGGTCATGTGCGGGCAAACGGTGGCGGCGCTGGTTCTCGATCACTATGGTTGGCTCGGAAACCCACGAGCCCCCATTTCATCATTGCGGCTCCTCGGAGCGGGGCTTCTGATTGTGGGGGTGCTCGTGATCGCCCAAGCTAAGCGGCTGGAACACATCGAGAGAACGCCGTCGAAGCCCGAAGTGAAGGCCTCCACAGGCCTAGATGAGGGCCCTTAAGCTGAATCAGTTAGCGGAAACCATCCGAAAGCATGGAATTCACGGTTGAGGCAATTTTTGTCCCGTCCTATGGTATGGTCGACTCCAACCTCTGGTAATCCCGACCCAGGTTCTCCGGATTCACATGAAGTACTGCCAACTCGATCGAATCACATCGCTCCAGCCCGGGGTCCGACTGACGGCTGAACGGACACTGCGGGATGAAGAAGAGTACTTGAAAGACCATTTCCCGCGGTTTCCGGTGATGCCCGGCGTCATGATGCTAGAAGCCCTTCAACAGGCTGCAATGTGGATGATTCGCACTGGTGATGATTTTCGCACCCCATTGGTGTTGCTCCGAGAAGTCCGAGGCGTCAAATTTGGCGACTTCCTGTCACCTGGGGAAACCCTGGAAATCACTGCGGAGTCGATCAAAACAGTTGGGAATCGGACGACCGTCAAAGCAACCGCTAAAAAGCAGGGACGAACGACCGTCTCGGCCAGGTTGATTCTCGAACGCTGTGGAACGGAAGAACCAGAGCGATTGAGAACTGACGAGGACGTCCGCGCCAGAAGTCAAAAACAATTTCACGAACTGTTCGGTGATGTCCCGTTGTGCAAATGATGACAGAACCACCAAACTTTCATCTACTTAGAACACTTTTGAAGAGAAGATAAGGATTCGACATGTCAGACGACGAAATTTTCGAGAAGGTCCAAGAATCATTGATGGACGCGTTAGGAGTCGATGACGACGAAGTAACCCCTGAGGCCACGCTAGTTGGCGACTTGGGTGCTGAGTCGATCGATTTCCTCGACATCGTTTTCAAACTCGAGAAAGCATTCGACATCACGATCCCTCGTGAGGAATTGTCGCCAGAAGATATTTTGACCAACAGCCAGTATGTGCTTGACGGAGTGGTAACTGCCGATGGCATGGCGGAACTGAAACGCCGAATGCCGTGGGCCAATTTAGAGGAGTTCGAAAAGAGCCCAAAAGTTCAAGACTTCGGCAACTTGCTCACAGTCGGTGACCTTTGCGCTTACGTTGGCAGCAAGTTGAGCTGAAATCTGGGAGAGTCCCGGAATCTGTTATCGATCTGATCTATCCCTTGTTCATCTTTTGATTTTTCGTCCATGCGTTGGTTTTGGGTCGATCGATTTACGGAATTCGTTAGTGGCAGTCATGCAAAGGGCATCAAGAATGTTGCCCTCGATGAAGAAGTCCTGGACGAATACCAACCTGGCTTTCCCTATCTGCCGTCCACGGTCATCATCGAAGGCATGGCACAGATCGGTGGCATCCTGGTTGCTGAGCACTTTGCATTTGAGAAACGTGTCGTACTAGCGAAGGTTGGAAAAGCTGCCTTTCACCAGGTAGCACGCCCCGGCGACCAACTTTGCTACACGGTCAAACTGGACGGACTTCAGCCGGACGGGGCAACCGTGGTGACCACCAGTTATCGTGGAGATGTGTTGCAGGCCGAAATCGAACTCATGTTCGCTTTCCTGGAACCAAACCGAATCATGGATGGACCGTTATTCAAACCGGGTGACTTAAGAGCCATGCTTCGTCTGATGAATTTCTTCCATGTTGCCGTCGATCGTAATGGTGATCCCATTCCCGATTACGCCAATCTGTAACCCGGATCAACAACCCGTCGTTCTCTAGACTGTTTCCCTTTTCTTTTCGCCCAAAGCATCCCCATGCGTCGTCGAGTCGTCATTACCGGCATTGGAACGATTAACCCCATGGGCCACGACCCGGAAACGGTTTGGTCTGGTCTGAAGGAGGGTAAAAGTGGCGTTGCTAAAACCACCTTGTTCGATGCCAGCGGGTTCCCTACCAAAATCAGCGCTGAGGTCAAAAACTGGGAAGTCTCTGCCTGCGGTGAGAGTGTCGATGAATGGAAGAACCGAGGCCGGCACACCAGGTTTGCGGTTGGAGCCGCCAAACAGGCGGTCGCCGATAGCGGGGTCGCTGAAACGATCAAGGACCCAACCCGATTCGGTGTTTACCTGGGGAGTGGCGAAGGCAACCAGGACTTCATGACGTTCAGTCGGATGATGGCAGCAGCGATGAAAGATGGTGAATACGATGCCAGTAAGTTCATTGCGACCGGGTTGGACTTGCTTGACCCTGCGATGGAACTCGAACAAGAACCCAACATGCCCGCCGCTCACCTGGCAACCATGTTTAACGCTCAGGGACCAAACCTGAACTGCTTGACCGCTTGTGCCGCTAGCAGTCAAGCCGTCGGAGAAGCCACCGAGATCATCCGTCGAGGTGAGGCTGACGTGATGCTGGCTGGTGGAACCCATAGCATGATTCATCCGTTCGGCGTTACCGGCTTTAACCTGCTCACCGCGTTGAGCGAAAGTAACGAGGAACCCACCAAAGCCAGTCGGCCCTTTGACCGACTCCGCAACGGATTCGTGCTGGGTGAAGGCTCGGGGATGGTCATCTTGGAAGATTTAGAAGCAGCTCAGAAACGTGGCGCCAGAATTTACGGCGAGATCGCGGGCTACGGGACCACAGCAGATGCCTACCGCATCACCGACATTCCTCCGGACGGACACGGGGGAATCGCCGCAATGCGGATGGCAATCGCCGATGCTGGATTGAAGCCAGATGAAATCCAGTACGTGAATGCCCACGGAACGAGCACTACCGTCAACGACAGAGTGGAATCTCTGGCGTGTCGAGAAGTCTTTGGTGATGCGGCTCTCAAGATTCCCGTCAGCAGCACGAAGAGTATGATGGGCCACTTGATCGCTGCTGCTGGTGTGACCGAAATGATTGTCTGCTTGCTGGCGATTCGTGACTCTGTCCTGCCCCCGACAATCAATTACGAAAACCCTGATCCCGATTGTGATCTTGATTACATACCGAACGAAGCACGAGAAGCTTCTATACGTTACGCACTGAACAATAGCTTTGGTTTTGGTGGCCAGAATGTGACGCTTTGCCTAAGCCGATTTGAAGATTGATCGAAGCGAGTATGCGTAATTTTTCTGAAGCTGAACTAACGGCATTTCTCGACGAAGCGCTCCCCGCCGGACGTTGCAGCGAATTGGAACATGAGCTTCGCACCAACACCGAGTTGCGAAACCAGCTGATCGAAGCTCGTGGCAGAGAATCGGCGGGATTGCACACTCTTGGCGCTATCTGGCGGCGTGCTCGCCTGTCGTGTCCTGATCGAACCGAATTGGGACAATACACACTCGGCACACTCGAACCTGACCAGGCTGATTACGTTCGATTCCATCTTCAAGTTGTCGGGTGCCGCTATTGCCAAGCGAACTTAGCCGATCTTGAAGCCGCCGCTGAAGCTAGTGATCAACCGCAGCAGCGACGTCGCCGATACTTTCAAACCAGCGCGGGCTACCTGAAGAAATAAGTGCCCGGTTTCATAATTGAAGCAACTCTCACCCTATGAAATTGACCCATCACGGCGCTCACGAGGGTGTCACCGGCTCCTGTCATCAACTCTCATGGGCTCGCAAGAAGAGCTTGCTCGTCGATTGCGGAATCTTCCAGGGCGATGATGCAAAAAAAAAACCAAATCCGGAGATTGAATTTTCGTTAGAAGGCATTGAATGCCTGTTGCTAACCCATGTTCACATCGACCACGTCGGTCGCATGCCCTATTTGTTGGCGGCCGGATTTAATCGCCCGATCTACTGCAGCCAGCCGACTGCCCGATTGCTGCCGTTGGTGATGGAAGATGCACTGCGAATCGGGTTTACCCGATCGCGAAACCTGATCAAGAAATTCCTACATCACATCGGTAAATTGCTTCGACCGCTACCCTATGGCAAGTGGACTGTAATCGAGGAGGGTGTCAAAATCCGGTTGCATCCCGCTGGACATGTTCTCGGCTCCACCATTTTTGATGTTGATTTACCCACTGGCGAGCGGGTCGTCTTCTCCGGGGATGTCGGAACTGGCAGTGATCCATTGTTGCGTAAACCAGCCCCGCCTGAAAAAGCGGACTTGTTGGTACTGGAAAGCACTTACGGGGATCGTCTTCACGAGTCTCCCGAAAATCGGCAGGAAACGCTCGAGAACGTCTTGCGTCGCACCCTTCACGACCGCGGCGTCACAATCATCCCGGCATTCAGTCTCGGCAGAACTCAATCTCTGCTTTACGAAATGAATGCCATCTTCAATCACGTGCAACAAAGCGACGGCCGATCACTGATGAAACAGGTCGACGTGATCGTCGACTCGCCACTCGCCTCGCGATTCACCGAGCTTTATAAAGAGCTGAAGGTGTACTGGGGCATTGAAGCGCAACACTTAATGCGTACCGATGATCAACCGCTCATCTTTGAGAATTTGACAACTGTGAACGATCATCGTGAACACCGCGATACACTCGAATACATCACCCAGCACCGGCTGCCCGCGATCGTGGTTGCAGGCAGTGGGATGTGCACCGGGGGACGAGTCTTTAACTACCTGAAACGACTGCTTGGAGAAAAATCCACGGACCTGGTCTTTGTTGGTTACCAGGCCAGCGGGACTCCCGGTCAGTTGATCAGTCGTGGGAATGACTGGGTTCGTCTTGACGGTCGGAAATATGATATCGCCGCGGATATCCATCGAATCAACGGCTACTCCGCACACGGAGATCAGGCCGATCTGATCGAGTTTGTCGAGGGGATGCAGCAAGCTCCAAAGGAGATTCGATTGGTACACGGTGAGTATCAACCTAAAAGAACGCTGGCATCAGAGTTGACTAAACGAGGTTACAAGATTGTCTAACCCCATGCCAACAGAAAGATCCAAATTGGACAGTCAAACCAACGCAGATGTCGCGATCATTGGTGCGGGCCTAGCCGGCTTGACTTGCGGTGCGCTCCTGAGTGAAGCGGGTAGAAAAGTCATCGTCCTCGAAGCAAGCGATTGCATCGGTGGCCGCGTTGCGACTGACATAGTCAATGGGTTTCGACTCGATCGCGGATTTCAAGTTTTACTCACTGCTTACCCGGCTTGCCGTAACATGCTGGACTATGATGCGTTGCAGTTGCGTTACTTCGATCCGGGTGCTTTGATTCGTGCTAACAAACAATGGCGACTGCTTGGTGATCCATGGCGAAAACCAAGTCAAGCTGTCGCAACCTTGATGAATCCTGTCGCTTCGTTAGGGGATGCCTTTCGAATTTTGCAACTGCGCCGAGATGCTAGACGTGGTTCACTTCGTGATCTTTATGAACTCCCACACCAAACGACAGAAGCGGAATTGCAAAATCGTGGTTTCAGTCAACGCATCATAAATGAGTTCTTTCGCCCTTTTATTGGCGGCGTATTCCTTGACGATTCGCTGCAAGTATCGAGCCGAATGCTCCACTTTGTTTTCCGCATGTTCTCCAATGGTGGCATTGCAATCCCCGCCAAAGGAATGGCCGAAATTCCAAAACAACTTGCGTATCGAATGCCATCTGATGCGATTCATCTTCAATGCACAGCAACACACGTACGCGGCAAAGAAGTTCAACTCAGCGATGGCAGGATCCTCAATGCACCAGACATTGTGGTCGCCACCGAAAGCAATGCTGCGGCAAAACTACTCGACATCCCAAGCATCGAAACAACCTGGGGTTCCACCACCACGGCTTATTACTCCTGCAACCAACCACCCGACGATCGCAAACTGCTTATGCTGCGTGGAGACGAATCAGGACCGATACAAACGCTCACGGTGCTCACCAATATTGCTCCTGAGTACGCTCCGAAGGAAAAATCTCTGATCTCGGTCAGCTTGGTTTCCTCGGGTGAACCAGGCAAAGACCTTCCATGGATCGACCAATCGATTCGCGGCCAGCTTAAAAAATGGTTTGGCGATCCGGTTGACCAGTGGGAAAGTCTTGGGATCTACCAAGTTCCCTATGGTCTTCCACGGTCCAGTTTGGAACCGATTCATCGTTCGCTTCAAGCGTCCGATTGGGGCGGACCAGATCATGTCTGGATCGGGGGCGACCACAGCGAAACCCCAAGCATTCAGGGGGCTATGAACAGCGGTATTCGAATTGCCGAAGCGATTCTCGGTTCAGTTCCAATCCCGGTGCACTAAATCATCAAACTGCGGCTTTGCTTTTATGACGATGCATACCGTGAAGCAGACAAGGGCGTTCCGTCAGTGGAATTACTCGGACAGCAACAAGTCCCACTGAATAATCTCGTCGAAAGCGTCATCAGCTTCGGTCTTCTTCTCAGCTTCGATTTTGGGAAGGGTTTCGATCAATCCGGAGACCTCTGGAGCAGCAAGCGCCTGCATCAGCGCAAGTGTAGAAGAGTTTTTCGGGACTCCCTGTCCAACCGATTCAGCCTCGATCATTCCCAGACGATCGTCGGTCATCTTGGGCGACAAGTGGAGCTTGAAATCATCTGAGTTCAAGCATTTATGTTGGCGGTCTTTCTCGTTTGTCTCAACCTGCTTTGCTCCGTCAAGCGAATTCTCAACAACCGGATCAGCAAGCCGCACAATCGCTTGAGAATCAAATTCAAGTGCACGATTCGGATCATATTCTCCGAGCAAAATGCGACGAACCGCAGGGGCCGTCTCGATCTGGACTGAGCGGATTTCAAAGGGTGCTCGCAATTCAAATACCTTCGAACTTCTGCTGCGATCTACGATCGCTTGGGTTTGCGGGTCAACCCTGCGGATCATCGCCGCAAAATCAGTCGCACTTTGCGGAAGCGGCAGAGCGTGATCGGCAGTAAGTTGCCTGGCCGCACGGATGGGGTGAGTCAGTTGTGATGACGATTTGGCAACCTGCGGAGGAGCTACCCGCATCGATATTTCGCATGGTTCGCATGGTTCGCGTGGTGCTGCGGGGCTAGCGGTCGAACGCTCACGCTTCGTCTGGCTTGTGCCAAAAAAGGTCCCACCACGATTGGTACCGGCGCCAAAGCCTGAAGTCAAGCGAGCTCGCAGAAAAGAAGAGCTAATCGGCTCTTCAGCCAGTGAAATCGCGGGAACGACCAGCGCGGCGCAAGCGAACAATTTCCGCGTACCACGTAACTTGCGGATTCGCTCATCCATGGGACCGCATCCTTGAGGGTAATCAAAAAACGTAGCATTACTGCCTGATAACACGCATGTCTACTTTCGACTTGCTGAAATATTACCGTCCAATGATTCCACCATTCTGGGCACAAGTGCCAATTTCAATAGGGCGCATCTCTCAGTATCCGCCGCACCCAGTTTAATTGCAGATACCAAACAAGCAGCGAAAGCCGACCAGACCATACAACGGGACCCCAATGAACCTCCCAATCAGATCAATCGATGCAACTAGATCAATCTGATTGCCGACTCCCCAACCTCACTCTGGAGGCCGAATTCGAATATCGTGCCATCGAACCTCAAACGGCCCGCTGTCACTCGGTATCGTATGCACTTGCAAACCAATGAAGCCGAGTTGTCTAGATTCCGGGTCGCTGACGTTAGCAACCGCTACACTGTTGACCCAGGTCTGAATTCGGTCTCCCTTGGCGTGAATTACAAACCGATTCCAACGGCCATTTTGGTAGGCATCTTTGATCGGTTGCTCAACGGTGATCCACCCTCGCCCAGTTACCTCACTGTAGACGCAACCACTCTCACGCGGCACATTTTCAATTTCGATCTGCGGACCATGAACCCGTCCATTCTTGAACTCGCTCTTACTGAGGGAACGAATCTGAACCCCGCTATTCAGCCCAACCACCGCATTAACTTCGAATGTTAACTCAAAATCCCCGTAGACCGCATTGCTACACAAGAAAGAATTGGGACTACCCTCGGCTGTCTTTCCTACAATGAAATTATTCTCGACGCGGTAGGTTGCTGTTCCGTTGCGCTGCGTCCAACCAGTGAGATTTTTTCCGTTGAATAAAGGGAACCACCCACCCGTTTCAATGTTGGGTATCGACAGAGAATAGGCGGGTTTGGAATCATTTCCCGACAATTGATAGACGAAGCAGGCCAACGTGGCGAGGGCGACGACAATCGACTTCATGACAGATCTGAACTTGAATGACACGGATTCAAGACGTCCTTTCGCGACTACCGCTCGCCAATTCGCTTGTCTTTAATTTAAACATCGAATCTCGCGGCTTCTAAGCTGACGCCTCTGCTTCTAAGATGCTAGATCCAAAACCGGAGTAAATAAATGTCTAAGTATGCACGCGGCCCCTATCCGGCCACCCGAATGAGGCGGGTAAGAAACCATGCCTGGTCTCGACGTCTCGTCCGGGAAAATCAGTTGAGTACCGCAGATTTGATTTGGCCATTGTTCGTCTTTGACGGGGCCGGCCGCCAACCGGTGGCAAGCTTGCCCGGCGTCGACCGACTCGGGACGGACCAAATCGTAGGTGAGGTGGTGCGAGCGTGCGAATTGGGAATTCCAGCAATCGCTATTTTCCCGGCGACCAACCCGGAATTGAAAACCGAGGATGCGGCCGAAGCGATCAATCCTGACAATCTTGTTTGCCGGACAGTGCGTGCGGTAAAGCAGGAAGTCGGCGACCAGATCGGCATCATCTGCGACGTGGCACTCGACCCTTACAGTAGCCATGGCCAAGATGGGCTCGTTCGAAATGGACGAGTACTCAATGATGAAACCATCGAAGTCCTCTGCCGACAAGCCTTGGTCCAAAGTGAAGCTGGCTGTGACATCATCGCACCGAGTGACATGATGGATGGTCGGGTCGGTGCCATCCGCAAGGCACTGGATGAATCCGGCAAACAAAATGTCCAGATCATGTCTTATGCCGCCAAGTACGCGAGTGCTTTTTACGGACCATTCCGGGATGCCGTTGGGTCCGCCACCAACCTTGGTAGCGCGGGAAAAACTACCTACCAACAAGATCCGGCACAAAGTGATGAAGCCTTACATGAAGTCGAGTTAGACCTCGCGGAAGGTGCTGACAGTGTGATGATCAAACCAGGCATGCCGTACCTCGATATCGTCCAGCGAGTGAAGGAAACATTTCGGGTACCAACCTTTGTGTACCAAGTCAGTGGTGAATACGCGATGCTGTGCGCAGCTGATCAAGCGGGCATGTTGGATCGTCGATCGACCGTATTGGAAAGTTTGATTTCAATGAAACGAGCTGGTGCAGATGGAATTTTGACGTACTTTGCTGCTGAAGCAGCAGGTTGGCTGTCAGAGTAATGAACCACGCCAGTCCGCCCCCAGAGACCGGACTCGAAATCTTGGCCAGGCGCGCCAGCGAACGGTTCGCCTGGCACTGGTCGAAGATCCAAATTGCTGGTCAACAACGCTCGCTAGCGGTCGCCTCCGATCCCGACGGAATGCTGTTGGATGCATGTAAACGCCAAGATGCTGGGGAAGAGGGTGTCATCGATCCGTTTTGGGCGACGACTTGGCGTGCCGCTGCCGGACTGGATCAATTTTTAGCTCGAATTGACCTCAAGCAGGTACCAGTCTTGGAACTTGGCTGCGGAACTGGACATGCAGGCATCGCAGCAGCTTTGCGAGGTGGACAGGTCGTGTTAACCGATGGAGTAAGTGACCCGTTGCTGCTGGTGCAAATGAGCACCTGGGAGCTCCGCGATCGGTGCCAAGTTAGGCGATTACGTTTCGGGATAGATCGTTTGCCCGGCCCCACCTTCCCAGTCATCCTCGGCAGCGACGTGACCTATCTAAGACAACTTTGGCCCGACTTGGATGCCTGCCTGAAACTACATCTCAGCGCGGGTGGAGAGGTACTGTTGAGCGATCCCTTTCGCATCATCGCCAATGAATTCCGCGGATGGATTCAGCAACATGGCTGGCGTTACGAAGAGCACTCGATCGCGTTAGAGGATGATACAAACCATCCCATCCGGGTGATGAGACTACAAAGAGAGACGTCGGAACCATAAAGTTTTCCAACTGGTTCAAACCAAACCGATGCAGAAAATCTGAACCCCATGAGCCTCGGCAGCATGGATTAAGTGACTGACCGGGTATACCAACAAAACGTGAACACAGCAAAAACCGACACGTCCCAGGATCCGAAAACTCTGCCTAAGCAGCGTCACTGTGATTCGATTGAAAGCTTGAATCACTTCATGAGATCACGTTGGACGATGGACGTCCAACACCTCAAAATCTCCGGATCGAATGTGTTTCCACTGCCTCTTCGCTGCGAAGCCAGTGCATCATCATGCGTCATTGACGAACGGTAGGGACGCCGACTGGTCAGAGCTTCAAAGAAATCCACCACCGCATAGACCTTTACCCACTGATGAATGTCGCTTGCACAGAACCCTTGCGAATAAGTGTTCCCGTCCAATCGCTCGCGGTGCTGATAAACCATCATCAGCCGGCGTTTGACCAGATCATCTCAAGTCACCAATTTCTGATAATCGAGGCCAAGGTCCATTTGAAACTGATGGAATTCCTCCAGAATGAGAGGCACTGGATTACCGAGAATTGCCTCCTCGATATTGACCGTGCCAAGGTCGTGCAACAAGCCACCGGTGGTGACCTGCTCAATTTCCATGCGGAAAAATCCAAGTTCCGCAATCAAAATACCGCAGTAGAAAGCAACATGCGCTACATGGCTAAAGGCTGCGTAGTCATTATGCAATACTTTGAATAAGTCGCTGGCCGGGAACTCATCCTTGGCAAGGATATCCGCGACCAACACCCCTCGTTGTTTTGCAGCGTCTACTGTCTGATCGACAATACCTTGGTGAATGCCAAATAAATAAGGTCACGAACCACCTCATTGAGACCGCTTGCACCCGTGTAAAGCAGAATCGACTAAGGGCCGTCCACCATCACATTCTTTCGCCAATCTTTCTGATAGTCGGTCTGTGGTTTTTCGAAATTAAGAGTAGATGAACACCGTCCATACGCAAGCGAGCGAAGTCCTCACGCACAATCGGGTACTCAGCACTGCGAAAAAGCATCAGTCGATCTTAGCCGGTCTGTGATCGGTACAGATCGATTCCAGTAATTCGCGTTGGCAGTAATGTGGCGACGCTGATCGAGAAAAGCTCAACATCTGAAATTTTTAGAATTCGCCGATTTTGAGCAAGTGTCGCTGGCAAAACAATAGATCCCTGGCGTCACACATGTGTTGGGTAGCAGTAATATTCCAACCGTTGACATCAAATGACTTCGGCCGTCCACGCTAAATATAGGCCTTGACCGGCAAGACAAACTTATCGTGCCCTTTCCACAAGGCCCCTGAAACGTCTTCTCAAATCTGCGACAGCGAGTGTTCAATTGGCATCCGAAGTTTGAAACTCTTTTGGCAAATCATATTTACCCTCAGCAACCTTCCGTGTGGTAATAAGAATCTCAGGTTTCCCCGCCTGATCTTTCGTCAGCACCCAAATCAAGGCTTGCTTTGCATCACTGGGGCCCGTCGATGATTTATCTGGATTTGCACCGACGACCAAATCGGTGAGAACACTTCGCAGCGTAACGTTCGTTTTTTCAAAGTCCCGGACCTGTTGATTCTGCGTAATCCCACTCAATTCCAAATCAGCACCGATGATTCGCACTGGCGGTGCAACTGCACCTTTAGGGAGCTCGGCCTTAAAGGCCCCCACAATGGCATCGATTGCAAACTCCAATGACTCCTGATCAAACGAAACCGACATTTCTTTTTCCAACATTTCCTCGACAGTAAGCTGGGTTGCTGGATCTGTTTGGGTAGCGACCATCGATTGACCAGTTGTGTTCAATGCAAAAACGACGGCGACGCTCAATTGAGGAACGGATTCGATTGGCAGATAAGAGTTAGCGGTCACGATGCCACCGGAGATCCCATAACGAAATTGACCTGAAACGAATCGCATCATGGAGGGCAATCGTGACGCG
Organism: Planctomycetota bacterium; assembly: GCA_036339635.1. Lineage (GTDB taxonomy): Bacteria > Planctomycetota > Planctomycetia > Pirellulales > Pirellulaceae > Rubripirellula. The sequence goes on from JAYZAR010000152.1 coordinate 52,863, forward strand.
AGTAGCCGCCATGAAGCATCTGGCACAGAGGTCACAATAAAATCTTCTGCCCACTGCGGCCATAAGTCGATGGATGTTTGCAGTTTCTTTAACAATGCAGCCTCACTCGTCCCACCGCTGGGAGCCAGCCTCGTTTCCAAATAGCATTGGTCACCATCGATATCGACCGTAAACAGAGCGCCTGCGACGTCTGGAATCAAAACTGCCTTTAAAGGGTCAACTAATTCGGGAACCACCGAACTTAGCATTTCACGACCATCAGCAAACAAAAAGTTCGGCGTGACCAACGCAACGATGTCCGCTTCAGCGCTAGCGGCACCCCAGAGGCGTTCGGTCGATCGCGCCTGTGGGATCGCTGCTCCCTCCGCTTCCGCCACCTCACTCATCCTCTGGATTGAACCGACAGCGAAACGGGCCACATCAGAACCCTCTGTTTCCGGCAAGTAATAAGCGACGCCATCGACCGAATCTCCCGCGTAGATTGTGGCACCAGATGATGTGCGTGAAGCTGCGACCTGCCACAGTTCAATCAGTTCTTTTTTGGATCGTGCTTTGGCCAACACGATGCTCAGCGAAGCTTCCGGCCAACCACTGGTTCCCGGATGCAACGCCACGGTGCAGCGAGCGATCTGTTCCAAAGGGATCTTCGAAGTCGAGGTGACCTGCTGCATCAAGTTTTCCAGATCAGGTGACAGGGCAGCCTGCAAATCTTGGCCGTAGTCAGTGCTGATCACCGAAGCAACATCCCAGCTAAAAATGACGGCCGGCCCGGGCGGCAACAGTTCAAGCGACGGCACCTCGGATTCGGCGGCATACGGCGGGACGTAAAGCAGCCGGTCATCTGAGACTAACTCGTAGCCCGCGATAGCCTCGTTTTCAACGGGCGTCGTTCTTGAATCTTCCGGAACCCGGTTCGTTACGGAGGGGATGGTCGTGGGCATCGGTGGCCGGCGACGTGGTTCCGTTTTTGTTTCCTGCGAAGGCGGAACCAACAATCCGATCAACAGGACCAGGACTGCAACGCATAGCCCACCCAAGATAATCGGCGCCCTGCGATCTTTTTTCTTCCTTCTGCGGCGTGGCGGACCGGACTCGCTCGTTGACGAATCCTTTGATACGCCCGCAGACTCGCTACTGAGTTCAAGCTGTGGAGTCATCGCAGCAGCATCAACAGCCGGTGGTGCCACTGTCGCCGCTGGTTGCATAACCTCCGGCAACGAGGCCGATTCAGCACTCAGTGGGACTGAAATTGAACTAGCTTCTGTTTCTCGAACCACCTCGACAGCAGGTGGGATTTTCGTTTCAGCGAAAGATGGATTTGCAGGCACCGTTGATGCATCCGCTGATTGATGCGGCGATTGATTCCGATGACTGGTCTTCGAGGACGCCGGCTTTGCCGCATCCCGCGTCCCCGTCAAAGCACCATCTTTTTCCCGAGCAGGCTTCGACCGGGTGGCCTCCACGGAGGCTGGTGAAACCGACTTGGCGGTCTCAGTGGACTTCCCTTTTTGCGTTGACTTAGCGTCTTGACTCGGCTTGGCTTCTTTTGTTTGCCTGGCCACTTTCGTTTGCCTGACCTCTTTCGCTTGCCTAGCTTCTTTCGTTGGCTTTGCTTCTTCGGTTTTTCGTTTAGTCTTCTCGCTCTTTGCGATTGGTGTTTCGGTCTTGCTCGGTTGATTTTCCCGTCGCTTGGTTGCTGCCGGATCCTTCGCTCGCCGCGAACCAGGCGTCTCGGTTTGAGAAGAGGTCGGTTGCGAACTCCCTGATGGTACAGGCGGTGGGATTGGACCAACCGCTAGCTCTGATTGAACCATTGTGCGAGCCGCTTGCAGGGCGGTCGCCAATTGGTCTGCAGTGCCAAACCGAGCCGCAGCGGTCTTGGCCATGGCGTAGGCAAGAACTCGAAACAGTGGATCACCTGCTTCACCTTTTTCAACAGCCTCTACTACTTCCGGTGGTGTTTCGGACGCATGCAGTGCGACGGCATCTTCCACCGTTCTTGCCTTGACGGTCGGCCGCCCAGTGAGCAGACGAAACAATAAGCATCCCAAGCTGTAAATATCGGTTCCAACGTCGCAGGGATGAGCCGGGTCAAGGAACTCTGGCGCGAGGTACGAGTTGGGTGAATCCAAGCCATCTAACCAAGTGCTGCCAAAATCTTCCCACGGAGTCGCGGGTGGCCCGGCGGGGTCTCGCAAAAGAATCGCGGTGCCGTCATTGGTAACCCAAATGCGGTCGAGCCTCAGGGCTCCATGCACTAGCGATCTGGCGTGCATGGCGTGCAGGGCTTTAGCAACTGCGATGCCGACATCCACCACCTGTTTCGGCGACAGTGCCAACCCATTCTGTGTTAACTCGGCAAGTAAAACGCCTGCTGGTAACGAACTAAAGATTGATGTGGTCGCGTCATCGTGGCTGAGTTCAAAACCCTGAAGTGTTGTCGCGGAGACTTGTTCATGAGCCTCAAGCCAAAGGTCCCGCCCGCCTGACAATGCTTCCTCAGAGGCACGCAGGAGCACTCCAGTACGTCCATCTTCCGCATGCCGAACGGAGATCCAGTGAGCGAAGGGAGCCTTTGCGGGATCTCGAAGAATTAGCCAGGGCCCTACCCGGATTGTCCCGAGCTCAGAGGCGAGCAGCGATCTCGCTTGGAACTTTGTCAGCACCGAAGTTTTTACCAAGAACTTCGCAAGACTTCTGGCATCACTCGGTGGCGTATTTTGGTGCGCGCGGGTGTAAACCGAGGCCAATTCCCTACAACCGGCGGAATCGGTAATCCCGACCCGTACCATTCTGGTCCAAAACTCGCTCAGGGCGATCGACATGGGCTCACAACAAAAAGAGAGGCGAAATGCAGGTCTAGCACGATTCTACTTCATCATCAGGTTACTTTGTTCCAACACAGCTGCGGGGCAGTGATACAGCGGGCCCTAGTCTCCGACCGCCTTAAGGCCGCAGTGGTGAACAGTCCGCAGCACAGGTACACTTTCGCTGGGAAAAGCGAAGCACCAGCGATGAAAATAGGTCACTCTTGAATATCGTTTATTTAAGTTCCGAGGCGGTTCCCTTTGCGAAGACGGGAGGGCTAGCTGACGTCTGCGGCACTCTCCCCTCGAGGGTTGCCGCGATGGGGCACCGAACGGCCGTAATCATGCCCGCTTTTCGAAGCGTTCGGCATGCAGAGGTGGAAGTCGAAACCACGGACGATAGCTTCGCGGTCTCGATGAGTGCAAACAAGCTGGTCGGGTGTCGCTTGTTGACGGGCCGATTGCCTGAAGGAGATGTGCCGGTATGGTTTCTTGATCAACCCCAGTATTTTGATCGTGATTCGCTGTACGGCACACCTGACGGCGACTACCCGGATAACGCCGAACGATTCGCATTCTTTTGTCGCGCCGCGCTGTTGGCGATCGAGCGAATCGGTTGGTCGGTCGACATCGTGCATTGCAACGATTGGCAAAGCGGCTTGGTGCCAGCTCTGATGGCTGCACAGCAACGACGCTGGATGAGAAAGGCCGCCACCATTTTCACGATCCACAACCTCGCCTATCAGGGACAGTTTTCAAAAGATGCTTTTCGTTGGACTGGATTGGATTGGAAGCACTTCAACCATAACGAATTCGAATATTACGATCAGCTGAACTACCTCAAAACGGGCATCGTGACTGCAGACGCAGTAACCACCGTCAGTCCGCGATACTCCGAAGAAATCCGCACGCAGAATCACGGCTGCGGACTCGATGGGGTTCTTGAAAGTGTCACCGATCGGTTGACCGGTATCACCAACGGCATTGACCGCAATATCTGGAACCCTTCATCCGACAAAAAACTAACGGCGAACTACGACGTCGAAAATTGGCGTGAGGGAAAGCAACTCAACAAAGCAGCGATTCAACAGAAATACGATTTAGAGGTGAACCACGAAATCCCTCTGATCGGCTTGGTTGGACGGTTGGCTGATCAAAAGGGCTGGGACCTGATCCTGCCTGTCCTGCGTTGGCACCTAAGTGAGAATCGTCCGATTCAATGGATCGTGCTGGGCAGCGGAGACCCTCGGTACGAGCAGGAACTGCGTGATCTAAGAGAACTATTCCCGGGTCGCTTCGCACTTCACGTCGGCTTCAGTGATGAACTGGCGCATCGTATCGAGGCGAGCTCGGATATTTTTCTGATGCCAAGCCACTACGAACCTTGCGGTTTGAACCAACTTTACAGCCTGCGTTATGGCGCAGTCCCAATCGTTACGCCAACCGGCGGGTTAGCTGACACCGTCACCGACTGCGACGAGCAATCCATTGCCGACGGAACGGCCACGGGATTCCATCTTCAGAGGCTTGACCCAAATGCCCTGGACGAAGCGATTGGGCGAGCACTTCATATCCGATACCACCAGCCCTCGATTTGGGATCAAATCGTGTCCACTGGTATGTCCCAAGACTGGTCTTGGAAAAAAAGCGCCGAACAATACACCTCGCTTTATGCGAAAACGCTGGCCCTTAAAACCCAACCAAAGTAGGTCGTGCCCCACTTGATGGCAAAACGCGATTTCTAAGCGAATCGAAGGAGACAAACGAGCGTAATGCGGTACGATTAAGGCTCGCGGAACTGGTTCACAATGACGTGCCCAAATCGTCGCCCGCGGCAAGCCACGTCACCGCGATGGAGCCCTCCAATCGATGATCCAACCCACCAAGCAAGTGCCGTTGGTCTCACCGAACGATGGGCGAGGAGTCGTTCGCGGCAATCCGACTGCAGAGTCACGACTCGACCCGCTCACTGGCAACTGGACTATCTTCTCACCGCAGAGAACGGGGCGGCCGGATGAGTTCGTCGATAGCGATGTCCGGGCAGATTCCAAACTGGAATGTCCTTTCTGCCCAGGCAACGAGCAAGCCACACCTGACGCGGTCTGGTCCGGTCGAATCTCGCCGCAGGACTCAGGCTTTGAAATCAGCCAGCCTGGGCAAGAATTCGCTAACTCGAACTGGTCTGTTCGTGTAGTTCCAAACAAATTTCCTGCCGTAAACGAAATCGAAACAGCTTCCCCGAAGCGAGTCGACGCCAATCTTTTCCAGCGATCTGGCATTGGTGGCGGCCATGAAGTCATCATCGAATCTCGCCAGCACGTTGAGTCGCTGACTGAATTGGATCTAGCAGAGCTCAGCTTGGTTTTTTTTGCCTATCGCGATCGACTACAGTTTTGGCGTTCGATAAGCGGAATTTCCTATCTAAGCGTCTTTAAGAACGTCGGTGGACGAGCTGGTGCCTCCTTGAGCCACAGCCATAGCCAGCTCATTGCGACCAATCGCCTGCCAGCCCAGGTTAAGGATTCAATCGACTTAATGAGACGCCATCGCGCAGCCACCGGTTGCTGCCTGATGTGCGATTTAGTGCGGGGTGAGTTGAAGTCCAAACAGCGGGTCATTTGGGCAGATAACGCCTTGGTCGCATTCTGCCCATTTGCTAGCCATCTTCCGATGCAAGTTCGGGTCACGACTCAAGATCACGAGGACTGCTTCGAAAACCTCGACAATTGCCGGCTTGAATCCATTTCACGCTTGGTCGGCAGGGTAGTTTCATGGCTGGAAAAACTGCGCCCCGGCACCGCATACAACTACTGTCTTCACACCCGTCCACCCACGATGGACGAAACGCACGAGTCATTCCATTGGTGGATTGATATTTTCCCGAGAATGACTCAAGTGGCCGGTTTTGAGTGGAGCAGTCAGTGCATGATCAACCCGATCCTGCCAGAGGACTCAGCGTCGAAACTGGGTGCTTGCGCCCGTGCAGAAGATCCCCGCTATCTCTAAGGCCCGGAAAATCTGGAAAGCGGGGAAATTCGGGTTCCAACCGCCGCCCGGCTTCTCAGTTTCAGTTGATTTGAACGCTTTCGGTCGCCGATAAGGAACATTGCGTTGTCCTTATCGGCTAAGTCGATCTCCGCGACCATAACGAGTACGGAATCCAACCCGCCACCATTTTTCGGATGAACGCCTCAATTCATGGCGGAGGACCATTCGGTACATGGCCTCACACGCCTACAATCTGTAGGTGTCGACTGTTCGACTCGATTTGCATTCTCAAGCTAATGACTATGAAGCCGCAAGCTTATCTTTGCCTGGTCCTCCACAATCATCAACCGATCGGCAATTTTGACGGGGTGTTTGAGCAGGCTTACCAAGACAGTTACCTGCCCTTCCTGGATGTCTTTGAAGGCTATGACCCGCTTAAGATTTCGCTCCACACATCAGGACCGCTGATGATGTGGCTTGCCGAGCGACACCCCGAATACTTGGATCGAATTCGAGGTTTGGTCGAGGTGGGGCGAATCGAAATTGTTGGCGGTCCTCAGTACGAACCCATCCTGACGATGCTACCCCAGCACGATCGAATTGGGCAAATTCAATCATACGGTGCCTGGCTGGAAGAAAACCTTGGGGCCACGCCCGCCGGAATGTGGACACCTGAACGAGTATGGGAATCCTCGCTGACGAGCGATGTCGTCGACGCGGGAATTCGATACACGATTCTTGACGATTTTCATTTTCGCGCCGCGGGCCTTCGTGATGAACAATTGACCAACTACTTCATCACCGAGGACGACGGGCGTGTGCTGAAAATTTTCCCTGGATCAGAACGCTTACGTTACATGATTCCGTTTTGCCCCGCGTCAGAAACAATTAAATACTGCCGAGAAGTCGCCACCAACAACCCGGGTGCCGTGCTGACCTTTGGGGACGATGGTGAAAAGTTCGGGACTTGGCCGGACACCAAGGCGCATGTGTACGAACAAGGCTGGTTGCGATCGTTTTTCGATGCTCTCTGCCAAAATCGAGACTGGCTGAAGACGGCAACGCTCGCGGAAGCAACGGAACAAACACCACCAGCCGGAAAGGTTTATCTTCCGGATTGCAGCTACCGAGAGATGACTGAATGGGCGTTGCCTGTTGAAGCTCAGGAATTGTTCGACGACGTCGTGCACGACATGGAAGATCACGCACGGTGGCAAGACCTACGGTCCTTCGTTCGCGGCGGTTATTGGCGTAACTTCAAAACGAAGTATGTCGAGACAAACGAGATGTATGCCCGCATGATGCACGTCAGTCGCCGATTGGCCGAATTAGAAGCATCCGTGGCGGCCGCCGGTCAACTCGCAGAAATCCGAGATCACCTTTATCGCGGTCAATGCAATTGCCCCTACTGGCACGGTGCATTTGGAGGGATCTATCTGCCCCACCTTCGCAACGCTATCTACTACCATCTAATCGAGGCTGATACGCAACTCGATCGCATCAGTGGCGGAAACCCACAAACGGTTCAAGCGACTGCTGACGATTACAATTTCGACGGTTTGCAAGAAGTCAAACTAAGTAACGAACAGCTCTGCGCTTGGTTCGCCCCTGGTTTGGGCGGGCGAATGTACGAACTCGATGTGCGTGGCATCGGTCACAATTTGCTGGCAACTTTGATGCGACGCCCCGAAAGCTATCACCGCAAAGTACTGGCTGGACCGAGTCAAAGTGGCGAAAATGTGGCCAGCATTCACGACCGCGTAGTCTTCAAACAGGCTGACCTTGATAAACGCCTTCACTATGATCACTTCGCTCGCAAGAGCCTGATGGATCACTTCTACGATAATGATGCCACCCTTGAAGCCGTGGCAAAATCCGAAGCGATGGAGCGAGGAGATTTCGTCGAGTTACCCTTCGAAGCCAAATTGCGACGGGGCTCCGATCGCGTTCAGGTTCAGATGCGCCGCGATGGAAATGCTTGGGGAATTCCTATCACCATTACCAAGGCTGTCACGATGGTCGCAGGTAGTGACCGACTATCGGTCGCCTATCTGCTGGAAAATTTACCGCCCGGCAAACCTTTACATTTCGCAATCGAATGGAACTTCGCCGGCTTACCCTCCGGCGCCGATGACCGCTACTTTAGTGACGCGGAAGGAAACCAGCTTGGCCAACTTGGTCAACAACTCGACCTGCACGACGCACGAGGCCTAAGCCTCGCGGACCGTTGGCTCGGAATCGATGTCTCGCTGCAACTTGATCGGCCGAGTGGGATCTGGGCATTCCCTGTCGAAACAGTGAGCCAGAGCGAAGCTGGGTTCGAATTGGTCCACCAAAGCGTTTGCGTGCAACCGCACTGGATTGTCACTGCTGACGCAGAGGGTCGCTGGGCAGTCCAAATCGACCTCACTTCCGCCTGCGAAGAAAAGGCCAAAGCCCGAGGACAACAGGAAACGATCCAACTGTGAACCACCGGTCGCTGCGTGAGGGCAAAGCTGTTCCATCCTCAGCAACCTGGTGCAACGCTAGACAGGCGCCATGGTCGAAGGGATCAACAGTAATCTTGGCCGGCAACACGTCGGCTGGCAGGAATTGGACCAGTTGGGAACTAAGTAAGTCGCTTGGGGACGGGGAACTCAAGCATGAACTTCGTCCCACGACCAACTTCACTCTGCACACTGATCCGACCACCGTGGGCTTCAATGATCTTTCTCGCGGTCGGTAAGCCCAACCCGGATCCACCTTCTTTTGTGCTGTAGAACGGCTCGAACATGTGCAACACGGTGTTGTCGTCAACACCGCGGCCGGTATCGATCAAATCCAATGCAACTGACTTTCGCGTTGGATAGGTCCGCACCATCAGCTGACCCCCTCGCTCCATTGCTTCCAACGCATTCTTGACGAGGTTCATCAGTGCGGCCTGCAGTGAATCACTGTGCAAAAGGATTGCGGGGAGGTCGGGATCGAGGTACTCCTCAACATCGATGCCAGCTGCATCAGCCTGCGCCTGATAAGCCCGCAGCACCGTTCCGACTTGGTCATTGAGGCTTCCCGACACAAGGTCAATATCTCTCAAACGCGTATAGCGAAGAAAGTCACGTAGCAGCGCTTCCATTCGCTCGCACTGTCCCCGAACGATATCGACGCGATCGAGAGAACGCCGGCTGATAGGCGAGTCGATTTCTTGGATGTCCTCACTCAACAAATCAATGTTCATGTGAATCACCGAAAGCGGATTCTTGATCTCGTGCGCCAATGAACCGGCCAGCTCGGCCAGTTCTTCGTAGCGCACCCGCATCGGATCTTTTTCGTCGCTTTGGTTCGATTCACTCATAGTCGTCAATTGTAGCCTGCCACTGCTCGATCGAAGACCGCCCTCCAAACTGCACCCTTGCCGAATGATCATCGCGCCGCGTAGGCTAATCGAGCGTATTTGTTCCCCCTTCACTGCCGGATATGCCATGTCCAACGCCACCAAAGATCCCACCACGGCCGCTGACCCCTATTTCCAGTCTCTGTTCGCAGAACGCATTGGTGGGGCCGGTTACGGCAAAGACACCGAAATCTACAAATTCGAGAAGATCAAGCGAGCCAAGCGAAAAGCTCTGAGCGAGCACCCAGACCGCAAACTCCTTGATTTCGGCATTGGCGAAAACGACTCAATGGCCGCCGTGTCAGTCCGAAAAGTGATGGAATCGGAAATCAATTGCCCCGAAAACCGAGGCTACGCCGACAACGGTGTCGCCGAGTTTAAGCAGGCGGCTGCCCGCTTTATGAAAAGGCAATTCGGCGTGATGCTCGATCCAGCCACAGAAATCAACCATTGCATTGGCAGCAAGCCTGCTTACGCGATGCTGCCAGCCTGTTTTATCAACCCGGGCGATGTCACGCTGATGACCGTTCCCGGATATCCGGTTGCCGGTACTCACACCCGCTATTACGGCGGCGAAGTGTTCAGGTTACCTCTCCTAGAAGAAAACAACTTCTTACCCGATCTCGCCTCGGTTCCGGATGATATCTACCGTCGAGCCAAGATGCTGGTGCTGAATTACCCGAACTCACCGACCGGTCGCACGGCAACATCAGACTTCTTTGAGAAAGTCGTCGCGTTAGCAAAGGAAAAACAGTTCATTGTGGTACAAGACGCCGCCCACATCATGCTCACTTTCGATGGGAAACCAATGAGTTTCCTTGAAACCCCGGGAGCCAAGGACGTGGGTGTGGAAGTCCACTCGCTGAGCAAAGGCTACGACATGATTGGCTGGCGAATGGGATTCGTTTGTGGACATGAACGAATCGTCTCTGCCTTCGCTGATGTCAAAGATAACAGCGATAGCGGCCAATTTATCGCCACACAGAAGGCGGCAGCCGCTGCGTTAGACGACGATGCGATTCCCCAGCAAGTTAATCAGAAATATCGCCGCCGCATGGAAATGCTGGTTGCCACGCTTCGCGAATGCGGATTCAAATGCGATATGCCGGGTGGAACCTATTTTCTGTACGCAAAAGCACCCGCCGGAAACCAAGCAGGTGAGACTTTCGCCAAAGCGGAAGACGCGACACGTTACCTGATCGAGCAGTTTGGGATCGTCACCGTGCCGTGGGATGACGCAGGCCCTTACCTACGATTCAGCGTCACCTATGTCGCCGAAACGCAAACGGAAGAAGAAGCGCTGATGGCGGAGACGAAGAAACGCCTCGGCGATGCAGGCTTGACCTGGGCGTGACGCTCTAAGGACGAAAACCAGCCGCCCCCTGAATAGGTGGCGGGGTTCCCGGGGCTGCTACAGTGCGGCCCTGTTTGACTGACGCTGGGCCAGATTTGCCGAGCGTAGAGAATGTTGTTCCGAAAAGAGCTCAGATGGCCGATTAGGACAAAGTCTTTACCAACTTGGTCAGTCGACTCTTGGTGCGGGCGGCTGCGTTTCTGTGGATCAGTTTCTTGCTGGCCGCTTTGTCGATGCTCTTTTGAGCCGCTCGGTACTCGCTTTGAGCCTTATCATTGTCGCCAGCCTTGACCGCTTCCCGAACTTTTCGGATTTGCGTTCGCATCGTGCTTTTCTCAGACCGATTGTGCAGTCGTTTTTTTTCGTTCTGACGAAGTCGCTTTCTGGCGCTGGCAGTATTTGGCATGGGTAAATGGAACGCACGGCAGTGCGTTAAAGTCAGGCAAACGGGTAAAACATTTCTTTTCAGGGCCTCGGAGTATGGCGACTAAAACGCAACCTGTCCAGAGTCGATTCCGCGACGATCCAGGCGTTTAGTCGACAAGGAGTGTCCGATTATCCCTTCTCCGGTCACAATGCCTGCATGAATGGTCGTGTTTTTCTGATTGGTGCTGGCCCCGGCGACCCCGGAATGTTGACATTGCGGGGTGCAGAACTGCTGCGGCAGGCCGATGTGGTCCTATATGACGGGCTTTGCAACCCTGCCCTTCTGCAGCATGCCGCCGATGCCGACCACATTTGCGTCGGAAAACATGGGCAGTCAAGAATCTGGAAACAACAAGAAATCATTGACGAAATGCTACAGCAAGCAGCTGCTGGTCGCTGTGTTGCCCGTCTGAAAGGTGGTGATCCAGCTATATTTGCCCGAACCGCCGAGGAGGTCGCTGCTCTGCAGCAAGCCGGGATTCCGCTGGAAGTGGTCCCGGGAATCACCACTGCCCTCGCCGCCGGATCTTTCGCTGGCATCCCAGTGACCCATCGTGGCCTTGCATCCGCCGTCGCCTTGATCACCGGGCACGAAGAACCTGGAAAGCCCCAGTCGGCCCTCGATTGGGATGCCCTCGCCAAATTCCCCGGCACCCTCGTCGTCTACATGGGTGTGACGACTGCTCGATCCTGGACCAACGCGCTGCTCTCCGCGGGCAAATCGGCCGACACCGCTGCTGCAATCATCAGACGCTGCAGCTTGCCCGATCAGCAGCTAATCCGCTGCCGTTTGGACCAGGTCGCAGACCATCTGACCCCGGCTACCCAATTGCGGCCACCCGTCATCGTCATCCTCGGACCCGTGACCGAACTAGCCGACGCCATCCATTGGGCACGAAGCCGACCGCTGCTCGGTCAAACCGTTGTAGTAACCCGTCCAGCAGATCAGGCAGAGGCTTTGGCCGACCCTCTACGGCAACTCGGTGCCGAAGTGCTGGTCCAACCTGTGATCGAAATCCAGCCCCTGGACGACTGGACCACCGTGGATGCCACGATTGAATCGCTGTCCAACTTCGACCTTCTTGTCTTCTGCAGCCGTAATGGAGTTCAATCGTTCTTCAACCGAATCCTCGCCACTGAGAACGATCTCCGCTGCGTGGGTAATCTTAAAATCGCCGCCGTCGGTGAAAAGACGGCCCAAAGTCTTAGCGAATTCCATCTGCGAGCCGATATTGTTCCTCCAGATTTCCGAGCAGAGTCACTGGCCGAATCATTGACGAAAGAGGCTCGAGACAAGAATGTTCTCATCATCCGTGCAAGTCGCGGCCGTGATGAACTTTCAGCTGCTCTGCAACGAGGCAGTGCAAGCGTCACCCAAGTGGTGACCTATCAGCACCTGGACGTTGCTCAAGCAGACCCTTCGATTATCGATTTGGCACGGGCTGAAAAAATTGACTGGATCACATTGACCAGTCGCGCCACTGCAACCAACGCATTTACGCTATTCGGTGATGCGATGAAGAAAATGAAGATTGCGACGCTAAGCCCCGTTACATCCGCCCGTGTCGAAGAGCTCGGCCTGCAAGTGACTGCGGAAGCGGATCCTTACACGATTGATGCATTGATCGAATCCATCCGAAAGGCATCGCCATGATTCCCAAGTCTTATAAACGCATGCATGAATCGAATCCCGAATTCATGCACGCCTACGAATCCTTCGGACAAGCAGCACGGGGAGCAGGGCCCTTATCGGACCGTGAGATCTCACTGGTCAAGCTAGCGATCTCGATCGGAGCTGGTTTAGAAGGTGCCGCCCATTCCCATTGCCGAAAAGCACTTGAAGCAGGCTGCTCCCCCGAGGATCTACGACATGTTGCCTTGGTTTCGGCACCGACCATTGGATTCCCACCAATGATGCGTGCCAAATCGTGGGTGGAAGATGTACTGGACAAGAAATCAACGTGAGCACAAACGATCTGCGTTTACTTGGAACGGTTCTCTGTGGCGGACAGTCACGGCGGATGGGTCGTGAAAAAGCAACCTTGCCGCACGGGCAAAGTGGAACATTCTGGCGTCACGCCGTCGAGCAGCTAGTTCCCATTTGCAACGAAGTTTGCCTGGCCGGAAAACTAACCGAGACAACCAATCAGATGGTGCTTGCTGATCAATCCCCTTCGGGCGGTCCGGCGTGTGGTGTCGCATCGGCTTTACAGCATGCTTCTGCGAATGCCTTCGATGCCGTATTCATCACCCCCGTCGACATGCCATTGCTAAAGACAATTGATTTGCAACGCTTACACAAGCTTTGGCAAACTCATCAGCACCAAATCGTGGTTGCAGTTTCGGGTAATGAAAGCCGGCTAGAACCCTTGGTCGCAATCTATCCAACCCAATATGCCGGTGCACTCAAGACTCTTTCTAACGCAGAAGATCGCAGCCTTTATCGTTGGATCAGCGGTCAACCTCATCTTTGCACCCCACTGCCAACGAATTCATGCCGCAATATGAACACGCCGGAGGATTTACAACGTGGCTCCCAAGTTTCGCTTTGATCATCCTGATCGCGCACTCGACGCACTCGCTGAGAAGTTGGCGACCGTACAAGAAGTTGAACGATCAAAAAACCTTGTTGGCCGTGTGCTCGCTTCAGCAGTGGTCGCAGATCGCGACAGCCCGGCAGCGGACGTCTCGGCGATGGACGGATATGCAATCCGGCTATCTGAACTGCAAACGACAAAGTCGATCGTCGTTACGGGTGAAAGCTCGCCTGGCGGCCCACCGCCCATCCTCGAACCAAATTCCGCGATCCGTATTTTCACCGGTGCGATTGTTCCGACCGACGCCGATCTGGTGATCAAGCGTGAAGATACAGAGGAATCCGAACTTCGTATCCAGCTGCGTGAATCAGCCATGCAGTGCCAAGCTGGTGAACACATTCGCCGGACCGGTGAAAACGCGACCGCCGGCAGTGTCGTCCTCAAACCGGGAATTCGTCTCACGGCAGCCCATCGCGCGACCATGGCGAATTTTGGTTCTGATGAGGCAGATGTTTACGCGCCCGTCACCACCAGCATTATCACCACGGGCGATGAAGTCGGAGTACAAGCAGGAACCACACCCCAACCCTGGCAACTCCGTGACAGCAACCGTGCTTCTCTCTCCGCAATGCTCGATCTCATCCCATGGACCAAGCTCCACGCCATCGATCACGCTGAGGACCAGCAAGCTACCCTGCGAAACGTCTTGGAAAACCATCTGGGAAAATCAGATGCTGTTTTGCTGACCGGCGGTGTTTCGATGGGGAACTATGATTACGTTCCTGATGTCATCCGCGATCTAGGCGGCGAAATTGTCTTCCATGGTTTACCAATTCGCCCTGGCAAACCAGTCCTCGGCGCGGCGACAAAAGACGGAAAACTGATCATCGGACTGCCGGGGAATCCTGTCAGCGCGACAGTCGGGTGTCGCCGGCTAGCATTGCCACTCCTCGCAAAAATCAGTGGACAAATTGATTGGAACCCACCCTGCCCCGTCGTTGGATTGAAAAACCCTGGTGACAAAACTATCCCACTGCACTGGCTGAAATTGGTTCGCCTCAGTGATGCCGGTCTTGCCGAAATTGTGATTAGCCAAGGATCCGGTGACTTGGTTTCACTGGGCAAAAGCAGTGGCTTCGTCGAAGTGACAAGCGGCCAAGCTGGCCAAGGCCCCTGGCCCTATTACAGCTGGGAAATTTAAAACCGGCTGATTCAGGGTTCAGAACCACCACTAAACCGATGACCATTTTTTACACTTGTTACGCCATGGAGTAGGCTTGCTGGAATCTTGACTCCCCGTTTGCGAGCACGGTGAATGACAAAACTTGCTTTCATGGCAACGACTGAGGAACTCTGGCTTTCACCTACTCAGAAACGAATCTGCCATCAGAACAACGTTACCAAGACGGCAGTGAACCAACACCACTGACACGCAGCCGGCAAAGCTTTCACGCATCATGAAGAATCACGACTGAATTCCACTAGACCGAGCAGTCGACCGTGATTTCAAGAAAAACGGAGCTGCCTCCGTCGTTGCAATTCTTGGTTCTGACTTCCGGTCTGATTCGTACTTGCACTCCTACTCAGCATCACGGTACTCGTACTTGACTTCGGCATTGCAATTCTCCGTCAGTGCGGCAACGAAATCCAAGCAAGCAATAAGCCGTATCAACATCGAGACGATCCGATGAAGCAGCCGAGTCAGTCGTTCATCAGCGTGATCGTCAATCCCATTGGTCACAACAAGCAGGTCTTGGATTGCAACAAATTCCAGCCCCGAACCTCGATCGATGTCAAGAAATCAATTGCGATCTTTGAAGCTCCGCTTGCCGTTTCCCGCAGCAATGTCCAGTGGAATCGATTGGGCAGCACGAAGCCATTGGTCGCGAACGTGAAGATGACAACCGCCGAGATCCTTTGTGATGGCGAATGACGATGCGACGTAATCAATCAAGAGACGTTAGATGTCAGGGCGATCGTGGTCGAAGATTGGTTCGCTCATTGGTGCCCCGACTTGAGCAGGAGTACGAGCACGATTGGGATCAAAGAATCGAAAGCCAGAACGACCTGCTCAAAGACACCCCTCGAATGATCTTCGGACGGCGAATGCTCGCCTCTCCAAACTAACATCGCTAAGCCAGGATTTCAGAGGCAACCGTTCCATGAACATCCGTCAAGCGAAAGTCACGACCGGCATATCGATAGGTCAAACGCTCATGATCTAGTCCGAGCAAATGTAAGATGGTGGCATGCCAATCATGAATGTGGCATTTTTTGTCGACCGATTCATAGCCGTGCTCATCGGTTGCCCCGTAACTGTAACCACCTTTGACCCCGCCGCCCGCCATCCACGTGGTGTAACCGCGATTGTTATGGTTTCGGCCATCACCGTTCTGTGCGGCAGGTGTGCGTCCAAACTCTCCGCCCCAGATCACCAACGTATCCTTCAGTAGATCACGCTGTTTCAAGTCCTGCAGCAATCCGGCAATCGGTCGATCACATGCCGTGGCTCGAGCCTCATGATCATTTGCCAAATTCGCGTGCTGATCCCAATTGCCGTGGGTGATTTCGACAAAACGCACCCCAGCTTCGACAAAACGACGGGCAAGCAGGCATTGTTTCCCAAAACTCTGAGCAGGCTCTTGATCCGCGCCATACATCGCTAAAGTCGATTCACTTTCACCGCTGAGGTCCATCAATTCTGGCATCGCATCCTGCATCCGAAATGCCAGCTCGTATGACTCGATCACACCTTCCACCCCCGGCTGATATTTGTCACGCCGAAGTTTCTCACGGTTCAACGATTGAATCAGATCCAATTGGCTTCGCTGCTGGCTTTCAGAAAGCCGTCCGTTGGCAATATCGGGCACGGATTCACCAGTACCAACGCCTTGCAACCTTGCTCCCGCTCGCATCCCGGAACGTCCAACCTTGGTTCCTCCGTAAATCGCGGGCAGGAACGAACTGCCAAAGTTACGAGAGCTACCCGCGGGCGGACTCAGAGAGATGAATCCAGGTAAACTCTCATTCTCAGTTCCAAGGCCATACAAAGCCCAGGCGCCAAGCGATGGACGAATAAACTGCGCCGTGCCCGTGTGCATCTGTGTCATCGCACCCGGGTGAACCGGTTGATCGCATTGCATTGAACGGATCAAGCAAAGGTCGTCAGCATGCCTTGCCACTTCAGGAAACAACTCAGATATCCAGAGCCCGCTTTCACCCCGTTGGCGAAACTCCCAAGGTGATTTTAATAGTGATCCGCCATATTTTCCCTGCTTGCCATGGTCCTTTACCAATTGCGGCTTGTAGTCAAACGTGTCGACATGGGATGGACCACCCTGCATGCAAAGAAAAATCACGCGTTTCGCTCGAGCAGGAAAATGCGGAGTCCTAGGCATCAACGGGTTCCCTGTTCTTGCCTCCGGGTCAACCGCGCGTGCAGAGTCAGCGAGCGTGCTACTGAGCCCAGCGAACGCTAGGTAACCAAAACCTGCAGATAAGGACTGCAAAAGGTCACGTCGAGAATACATCAGCTGTTTACCTCAGATAGAACTAATCGATGTACCGAAATTCGGCCGAAGCGAACAGGCTCTGGCAAAGTGCGGACAACGTCTGCTGACCACTAACGCCCTGAGACTGAAATTTCTTAATGAAGTCGATCGCTGTGGATCGCTCTCCAAGAGTCGGCTTTCGTCCGTAAGTCAACTCGAACGCCGCTTCGATACGTTCACCATTCCCTGAGTACTCGCGAATCAACCGGCGAGCGAATGCGTCACTTGAATCGATGACAAACCGATTGTTCATCATGTACAGGGCTTGATTGGCTGTATTGGATGATTCTCGCGTTCCCGTCACCGCACTCGTATCAGCCAAATCGAAAACAGCTAATGACCGCGGCTCTTGATCGCGAACCATCGGCAGATAAACACTGCGGAACTTCGCGTCTTCCATGTTCAGTTGATTTGAATATTGATTCGAAATCCGCTGCATTGTCTCGGTCATCCTCGCCTGCAAGGTGCTACGATCAAATCCGGCAGCTTGCCCTGCTCTCCCCTGACCACGTGGATTGAACCGGCGGCGCATATCCGGACGTCCATCAAGGCCGCCGAATCGACCACTGAAGACACCACGCTGACCATTCTGACCGCCAGCAAAACGTTGCCGCATTTCTGCCTGAATCTCAGCACGAGCTTGTGTCATCGCCCTTTGCGCTAATTCACGTGGATCCCCCAAAAATCCACCACGAACACGAACATAACCTGCCTTTGCAACTTCCGAACCGCGGGGCCGCTCATAATCCACTTCACCACTGATGCTCAGTATGGCGTCGCGAATTGCTTCTGCATCTAAACGCCGGGGATGCGCCCGCCACAACCACGCATTGTCGGGATCTTGGTGGTGGCTTGATTCGTCATACTTCGAAGTGACGCGATAAACACGACTGGTGGCAATCTCCTTCACAATCGTTTTGACCGACCATCCTGAATCGACAAATTTCACAGCCAAATGATCGAGCAACTTAGGGTGGCTTGGTGCTTGACCTGTCACCCCAAAATTTTCGGTGGAACGCACCAATCCCTGACCAATCAAGTGCTGCCAAATCCGGTTGACCATCACTCGTGCTGTGAGCGAATTTTCATTGCTTCCAATCCACCGAGCAAGTTCCAAACGCCCACTGCTGTCACTCGAAAATCGGGGTGACTGATCACATAAAACCCGCGGGAAACCTCGAGCAATTCGTTGAGCAGGTTGGTCGATCTCACCACGAACAAGCAGCCTCATATCACTTGGTGCTTGAGTTTCCTGAACACCCATGCAATATGTACGCGGTTTGCCTGACTCATCAACGACCGCCAACTTTGCCGACGCCTGTGCAATTTGGTTCGTAATACGCAATCGATCACGAGCGGCATTCTGCCCATTGGCCTGCTGCCGGTTTCGCCGGAGATTGCTGAGTTGGCTGATCAGGTCGGTAATCTCTGACCGCAACTCAGTCAGTTCGCTTTCTGTGTAACTTTTATCGTAGGGGTTCGGATCCTCGACCGGCACTAACAACAGGCTGCTGCTGCGTCGTGCTTGTGCTGAACTAAAAGAACCGAACTCTGAAGGCGGATTGCCAAAGTAGGTTGTCATGCTGCCGAAAATCCCAGCCATGGCGTAATAATCAGCTTGAGGAATCGCATCAAACTTATGATCGTGGCAGCGTGCACACGCAACAGACATTCCCAAAAAAACCCGGGTGGTCGCATCAATTTGCTCATCAATTAGATCCGCGGAAAACTGCACGCGGTTCTGTTCGTTCACGTTCTTTGGTCCCATTGCCAAAAACGTCGTCGCAATCAGATTCTCGGCCCATTTCTGATCACTACTTGCTGGCAACAAATCACCCGCCAGCTGCTCCTGCACAAAGCGATCAAACGGCTTATCTGCGTTAAAAGCGTCAATCACGTAATCACGATATCGCCACGCATGTGGATACGTCATGTTGACCTCTCGCCCCGTTGATTCCGCGTACCGTGCGACATCCATCCAGTGTCGGCCCCACCGTTCACCGAAGTGTTTACTTTCGAGCAATCGATCCACAACCATCGAAATGGCTTGATCTGGGCTCCGCTGGTATTGCTCGGTGAAAAAAATGAGCTGGGCGGGTGTGGGTGGCAAACCGACTAGATCAAAACAGAGTCTACGCAGTATGTGATGCGGATCGGCATCATCCGCTGGCTTCAATCCCTCTGCTTCCAGTTTCGCCAATATGAAGCGATCCGTCGTGGTACGCGGCCAAGACCCGTGACTCACCTCGGGAGCTGAACCATCTCGCGGATGCCGGTAAGCCCAAAACGTTTCTCTCGCCTGCTGGATATCCGTTTCAGAAATCGTCGCTCTAATTTCTGCCGTTTGTGTTTCGCGTGGATCGGGTGCGCCCATTTCGATCCATCGTCGAAAATCCGCAATCACATCCCCCGCCAATCTGCGTCGCGGCGGCATCTCAAAATCCTCATGCAACATGGCGGTGTACAGCAGGCTGTCCTCGGGAATGCCGGGCACCACGGCCGGCCCCGAGCTGCCGCCGAGCAGTGTCAGTTGCTTCGTATCTAGCCGCAGTCCGCCGCGTACATTGCCAGACTTGTTGCTGTGGCAGCCGTAGCACTCTTTGACAAGCACTGGGCGTATTTTGGCTTCAAAAAATGCCTGCTGATCCGCTGAAATAGGCTCGGCCGCCACCAACGGAGCGATCATCACGGCGAAAGCTAGCATGACGATCGCCTTTGAAAGGAATGCATTCCGTACCATCTGTCGCCACCCTGTGAAAGCGAATGCAGTAAAAAGAGTGCCAGAACCCCACTATAAACTTATAGCAGCGATAACCTGTCGCGGACCGTTTTGATCGGGCAAAACAGCACTCCGCTAATGTAAACGGAGCGTCAGACCCTCACAGGACAAGAATTTCCGCATTTTATCGCCACAGATTTCCTACCCAGACTGTCGGGCGAACCCCTCTATTGGGCGAGACGAAACTATTCTTTATCATGCACGCGGTGTTCGAGATCGTGTAGCCAGCCCAAAATCGAATCACCAGCCATCATCTGGCAGATGGCCCAAAATCGGACCAGGAGTTGCACCAACATCAGCTACATTTCCTCCAATCCAACGATCAATACTAATCAGCTTACAGCAGTGAAAGCGAAACACGCGGGTGTCACCGGCGTTCAAAAGATAGCCTTGTTCCCCTCTTGATCAGTGCTGAATGTCGGAATTGAATCTTGCTCCTGAAATCGTCGACAGAATGCGTCGTGGTGATCCACAGGCCCTGGCTGATGTATTCTCACATTTCCGGCAACAATTAAGACGCATCGTTCGATTCCGACTCGATTACCGATTAGCGGCACGAGTCTCCGACTCTGATGTGCTGCAGGAAACGTACATAGCGGCGGCAAAGCGTCTCGATCATTTTTCAAACCATCCTGAAATGCCACCACTTCTTTGGTTGCGTTTGATTGTGGGCCAGCAATTAATTGATCTTCACCGCCGCCACTTTAAAACGGAGATGCGAGACATCCGCAAAGAGGTTTCGCTTCAACAAACGATCTCGCCCAACACCTCGCTGGCACTAGCGGCAAGACTTGCCGGGTCGATGGTATCGATGACGGAAATCGTTGTTCAGGCCGAACGCATTGAACGCCTGGAAACCGTCCTAAACGAGATGAACCCGATCGACCGAGAGGTGATCGCTCTGCGACATTTTGAAGAACTTTCAAATCTCGATACCGCTCAAGTGCTAGGAATCACTTCTTCAGCCTCCAGCAAACGCTACTTGCGAGCCATGACAAGACTGGGCGAATTGATGAAGAAATTCCATACAGATATGGGTTCGTCCTACGTGTATAAGAATAACCACCAACAGCAGGGCGCCATTGATGAGTGATTCGATGGATCTTGCCGAGCACAACCAACAACGTGGCCATAGTCAGCAAGAATTGGATGCCATCGCCGAGTCATTTTCTGCCGCGATCCGCTGCGGTGAAAATCCTTCGATTAATGACACCATCGCCAAACATGGCGATCCAATAGGCCAACTACGATCGCTGCTGGAATCGATTGCAATGATCGAGGGACTCAAACCCTCGGCGATCCAACCGAGCTCCCCAACATCCTCCAGATTCGCAAATCTGGCTCAAATCGACCATTTAGATGATTACAAAATTATTCGTCAAATTGGCCGTGGAGGAATGGGGGTCGTCTTCGAAGCCATTCACCAACCCCTATCGCGGCGTGTTGCACTCAAAGTCCTTGCCACGCGTGCGTTCGAACAAACCAGAGATCTACATCGATTCCAGCGAGAAGCCAAAGCAGTTGCGAGGTTGCGACATACCAACATTGTCCCCGTGTTTGGTGTTGGTCAGGATTGTGGCTTCCACTACTACGTGATGGACTATATTGACGGCAACAGCCTACGTGAGTGGTTGCAACAACGCACCGGCCAACCAGAATTCGATTTCCCGACCGTCGATGAGGGCTTGGATCAAAGGGCCGGCGAGATCGACTTTGCCAACGCACAAACCACCATAGCCAAGGGCACCGTCCATCCCAGTTCATTAGGATGGCAATCGCCCAACCACATGCGTTGGGTGGCACAAACGGCTACGTCGCTTTGTGATGCGTTGCAATATGCTCACCACCAGGGGATCCTGCACCGCGATATCAAACCCGCTAATCTGCTTATCGACAGGGAGCATCGCGTCTGGATCGCAGACTTTGGCTTAGCCAAAGTCAATGAAACTAAAGAGGTGACCGGGACCGGGGACTTACTTGGCACACCTCAATATATGTCGCCCGAATCACTCGACGGAATCTACGATGTCCGAAGCGAAGTGTATGCTGTTGGACTCACAATCTTCGAGATGCTAACTGGCCAAACTGCCATTCAGGGTCGCACGACAGCCGAGGTGATTCGAAACGCGGGATCAGGCGTCAATACCTCTCCTCGAAAATTCAACGCTCAGATCCCACGTGACCTCGAAACGATTGTCCAAAAATCTTTAGCGATCGAGCCATCCAAGCGTTATTCAACGGCTGGTGAACTACGGGACGACTTGACGCGATTTCTAAACGGCCATCCAATTGCAGCTCGACGTGTTGGACCGACTGAGCGATTGATTCGTTGGTCGCGTCGGGAACCGGCAGCCGCAAGCATGACAGTTTTAACCTTCCTGTTGTTGATTGCTTTAGCAACTGTCTCAGCAATCGGTTATTGGCGGACAAGTGAATCACTAGCCATGGCAAGCGCGGCAGAATCCAATGCGCGCACATCGTTGCAAGAACGCACCATGGCGCTCGAACAAGCGGAATCCCAACGGGTCCGCGCGGAAGCAAACTTACAGGTCGCGCTGGCAGCCTTTGACCAAATCATGCAGAATGTCACCGATCGTGGCATCCACGCTGATGCCGATTTTGCGGGCGATGCAACCGACCGGATCAATCCCAATGTTACGCCTGCGGACGCGCGGATGCTCCAATCATTACTCGGTTTCTTTGATGAACTCGCTACCAATAATAGTGAAGACCTGCTTGCCGAATCGGCATTAGCCGCACGCCGCGCCGGCGATGTTTACGCCTACCTAGGTAAACTTCGCGAAGCGGATCACGCCTACACAGATGCAATGGAACGATATCGTCAAATAGCGGTCACCCGTCCCAACGACTTGGATCCCATTTTGGCGCAGGCAGAAATCATGAATGAACTCGCGGCCATTTTGAGTCTACGCGGTCAGATCAACCGAGCGATGCAGATGTTCAGCAATACCGTCACCCAGCTCGAAACCTCGGATGACACTCTCGATTCATCAGAAGGGGCTTTTCAGTATGCGCGAGCGCACCGCTTGTATGCCTCATTAAGTGTTCGTATCGGTCTGAACGATTCACTGAACTTGCCAGAACGAAACACGTTTCGTTTCAAACGTAGTCCTATCGGCACCATGCTCCGAATGCGAAACGAAGACGAGTTAGCAGCCGCGAACGAGGCAATTCAAACACTGGAAAAACTGATTTCCAAGTCACCCAATAATTCCAGGTTGCTAGCCGAATTGGCGAGAGCGTTCAGAACAAAATCCAAGGTCGCAAGTCGCGCGAGTCAGCCTAGGAACTCAGAATTCGCTATGCGCCGTTCAATCGAACTGTTTGAACAATTGCTACAGAAAAACCCTCGCTCCGACGACGCTCGCTACGAACTGGCGATGACATTGTCGAGCGCCGAAGCTTTCGGATGGAATCCGATGCGTCGCGCACGGCGAGCAAACGAACTAAGTATCCTGTTGATGCAGCATGACCCAAATCAGACGCGATACCGTGCCCTTCGTGCCCGATCTCTCGAAAGACTTGCCCAGCACCAGAAACAAAATCAATCACTTCAGGACGCTGAGCAAAACCTCGGCGAGGCGATTGGTCACTATGACAAACTGCGAACGCTAGTCCCAGAACTTCGCATTTACCGCAACTACCAAGCCGCCGCTTTGGAATCGATGGCTGACATAAAACTACAGCTAGACGACAAGCCCAATGCAAAAGTGAATCTTGAACGCGCGCTTGCCCTAGTGCGACCGGCAACCGCCTCACAGAAAGTGACCCCGCTGGCACGCATTCAAATCCAGCGACTGAGGAAGAAACTGGAGGATCTTTCGCCGCCACAGCAGTGAATTAGAAGCAGATCGATAGGAAACACGGCGCTGTAAACGACGGCGATACTTAACATCGTCTTGCTGCGAAGCATCGGGCTAATGGCTATCAATTGTGCCCTGTTCCCAGCTGCATTTCTCAATCGCAGGGGCAATCCCATCGACCCTGCTACGTGAAGTACCCAAAGTCCCAATTACGGACTCTGTTTTCTCTTGCCACGATTCCGCCGCGCCGCAGCGGCTCGAGCATCTTCTTTTGCCATGTACTCTTTTCGCAACTCATCCTCTTCGAAATTGACAAGCAACGGAGTGATCGGATCTTTCAGCTGCCCCAATGACTCGGCCAACTGCTTTCGGAGCTGCAACTTTTTGCCCTGCATATTTGGATCATCCACCAAATTGTTCAAGCAGTCTGGATCGTTCTCCACATCAAACAACTCTTCTACGACTCGATGGTCAAATAGTTGCAAGCGCGCGGCGATGTCTTCTTCTTGAGCTGCACGTTTCACCATTTGGCGATAGGTAACCGTCCCAGTGGTGGCCGTCGCAAACTTCCGAACGCCATCACTCCATGCATTGTAAAGATAGAGGTAACGGGGCGTGTGAATACCGCGCATTGGATGCCGATTTCGCCCCGAATTCTCGTTGTACTGAAGAATCACAAAATCTCGCCCCGACTGACGCTCGCCCCGAATCAGCGAAGCAAATGATTTCCCTTGCAAACGATCTGCCTGTGGATGCTCATATTCCATCACGTCTAACAAGGTCGGGACAAAGTCAACTGCCGATACCATATGCTGCTCATCAACACTGCCTGGCTTGGTTACACCAGGCCAACGGACGATGAGTGGAGTATGTGTACTGTGGTGATACAACTGTGTCTTCGCAAACGGGAGTGGCATTCCATGGTCGGACAAGAACATCACAAATGTATTCTCTTGTTGGCCTGAGTCTTGCAACGCTTTTATGATTTCGCCAAAGCAGTCATCAGCGCGCCGAACAGATGAATAGTAATGAGCAAGCTCTTTTCGAATCGACATATCCTCAGGGAGGAATCCGGGCACCGGAACTTCCGATGCTTCAAAAACACGGCTGGGTACGTGACGGTCGTCAACCGTTGCCCCACCCTTTCCCTGTGCATAAAAAGGCTTGTGCGGATCAGAAATGTTGACCATCAAACAGAATGGCTTACCCGCCCTCTTCGCCATCGCTATTCCTTGGCGAGTTGATGCGCCATAACCTTGTGGATCCTTGTTGTGATATTTATTTCCAGATTCGTCATTATCCAAAATCGCGTCCCAAGCGTACGGCAGATAGGGTGTTGAATGGCTTACCTTGCCACGAATCGCCGCAAAGTAGCCGGCCGATTTCGCTAAATCACACAACACCAAATAATCAGGATCTCGATTCTGAACAAACCCTTCCACACCATTCACGTGTGAAAACAATCCTGACCACATGATATTACGTCCCGGCATGCAGTTTCCGACAATGACGTGTGCTTGATTGAAACGCATTGACTGTTTGGCAAAGGAATCGATGTTCGGCGAGGTCCCCTGCAGAGAACAACCAAAAGAGCCAAGCGAATCGGCACTCATATCGTCTACAGTGACAATCAAAACATTGGGCGGATCCTTTGCCTGAATCAGTCCGCCAAAAATCAAAACGGAGCTCAATATGTAAATCAGACTTCGGATGAGCGATCGAAACATAGTCACTTATGGAGCACGAAAGGATGGGGGACGGAGACAAATTCTCCGCGATCTCTCTAGTGTAACCACCTAGCACCCCGATTTCGGCGTGCCAGAAAGGTAGAAACGACCGCCAGTATAGATACCCAGACGACAGAATCGCACATGCATTTAAACAATGACTCGCGATCGGCTTCCAGCAAACAAGCTGGGTCGCCGCCACCAAGACGAACTCTAAATGCTGTGCTAAACTGACCTGTCAAAATGCAGCCATTCTAACTGACCGGCAAAAGCAACTTGGATTCGAGGTGCGACATGAAGGCGATGCTACTTACTGAATATAAGAAGATGGAAGTCACCGAGGTGGAGGAACCTCAGGTTGGCCCTGACGATGTCCTCATCCAGGTCGAAGCCTGCGGCATTTGTGGAAGCGACATTCATGGATACGACGGCAGCACTGGCCGCCGTATTCCACCTCTCGTGATGGGACATGAAGCCGCTGGATGCGTGGTGGCGACTGGTCAAAATGTGACAGATCTAGCGGTGGGTACTCGCGTCACCTTCGATTCGATGGTCTCGTGCGGGCAATGCGATTTTTGCCGTCGTGGCGATGCGAACTTGTGCGACAACCGGATGGTTCTAGGTGTTTCCTGTGGAGAATACCGCCGCCACGGTGCGTTCGCAGAACGGATCAGCGTTCCCCGTCGCATTGTCTATGAACTCCCCGAAACGCTTCCTTTCGAGCATGCAGCGTTAATCGAAGCCGTCTCCGTCGCCGTTCATGCTGCGAACGTGACCCCCACGCGACTTGGTGACACGGCCGTGGTTGTAGGCACAGGGATGATTGGCTTGCTTACCCTCCAAGCTGCCCGAGCGGCGGGTGCGACTCAAATCATTGCGGTTGACATCAACGATAAACGCCTTGAAGTTGCCAAGTCACTTGGTGCCGACTACGGCCTTCGCAGTGATCAAGAGGACATCCCAGCACGAGTTCGTGAATTGACAGGTGGGAAAGGTGCAGACCTTGCTTACGAAGTGGTGGGAGCCACGCCGACGATCAAAACCGCTATCGAGTCGGTTCGCAAGGGTGGCAATGTCACCTTGATTGGAAACGTCGCACCGACCATTGAGCTACCACTTCAATCTGTCGTTACCCGTGAAGTGACCTTGCGGGGCACATGCGGATGCAACGGCGAATATCCGGAATGCATTGACTTAATGGATCGTGGCATCATCAACGTCGCCCCCTTAGTCACAGCGAAGATCTCGCTCAAAGACGGGCCTCCCTGGTTTGATCGTTTGTACGCAGGCGATCCAGAACAGATCAAGGTCGTTGTCCAACCACAAACGACTTAGCGACACAGTGTACGTCAGACGATCAACCGAACTTGGCTGGCGTCGCTTACTGATCAAAATGATATTCAAATCAGGCATGCTGCTTGATCATCACAACTTCGCTGTAGTCCGACTGAAATTTGACATCGTCCATCACACTGGTAATCAACATCAAACCACGACACTGCTCCAACTCAAACGATTCGGGAGTTCCGGGTGCGGGAATCGTTCGCATCGATCTTCCCAAACCATTATGTGACACGAGCACACGAGTGTCGTGTTCGCCAATTGAAACCTTCAATGATACATGTCGGTCTCGATAGGCAGCTTGATTCGCAAGTTCAAGCAGTTCTTGATGGCCACTCTCCTCGCCCGACAGAATCCGAGTGATGAGTGCTTCTTCTTCACTTAGCTCTAGATTACCGAAGCAAATCGCGTTAAAGAGCGCGCTCACCACCGCGGTAGCAACGCGAATTCGCTGTGTTCGATCCATGCATTTCGCCGCTGCCAAAGACTGGATGAAGTAAGTCACAGCGGGGCGTATCGACGATAAATGATTGCTCAGCGTCATACTGAACTCAGGATGCAGCAATTCTCCAGACAACTGGTCGAAAAGACGATCGGCTTGCGACAGTTGCAAAGTTTGGCAAACAACGTGGCCTAAAAGTACCTGCAGCGAATTCTTAGGGACAAAGTTAGCCGCCCCAAGTGCTAACGCGTCAACCGCGAGATTCTCCGATCCAGGCGATGTCACGACCACGGTTGGGATCGTGGGATATCGCGCCGCAATCTCC
>JAYZAR010000153.1:0-11662 GCA_036339635.1 Planctomycetota bacterium
CAAGACATCGACATGCCGACGCAGGTTCGACTCGATTGTTTTGGCATCGGGGAGCATGGTTGATCGGGGGGCATGGTTGAAAGAGATCTGTTGTTCGTGATGCGACTGCCGTCTGCGTACAGCGATTGGATTCAATCCGTTAATTGAAGCCGCAGAATCCGATTGTGCCCTGTGTCGACAACATAAAGTGCGCCATCATGCCAGCGGACGCCATGGGGGCGATCAAGGTTCACGCGTTCATCGCCATGGCCGCGTCCCAGAACCGTCGTCACTGCGCCTGTTTTCGGATCATACTTGCGGATCGCCCGATTCTGGTCATCGGCGATGTAGACATTTCCACCGGGGGAGCAACAGAGATGTTTTGGCGAACCAAATTGTGCTTGTGTTGCCTCGCCATCGCGAAACCCTTTTTCACCTGTTCCAGCAAGCGTGTGAATCGTGCCGTCACCTTTGACGACTCGGAGTGCGTGACCACCCCGTTCCAAAATATAAAGATTACCCTGTGCATCCGATGCGACAGCGCGCGGATCAACTAAGGGAGCCTTCGTTGCCAGTGTTCCGTTTTGGGGCTGACCACGCTGACCATTGCCGGCGACGGTCGTGACTTTACCGCTGGCCAGCACAACGTTGCGGATCCGCCGGTTTTTTAAATCAGCCAAATGCAGCGTTTTGTTGTCAGCTGAAAGTGCAATGCACATCACGTAATTGAACATCGCTGCAGGAGCTAGGCCGCCATCACCCGAGAATCCTGGTTGGCCAGTGCCCGCCAGGGTGGAAGTTTGTAACGTTTCAAGGTCGACTTTCCGGACACCATGATTCCAGCTGTCCGAGATCAACAGTTGGTCATCAGCCGCGACGACACAATTATGTGGGCCATTGAAGAATGCGTTCCCCACGACATCACCGTCACCGGAATAGCCTTTTTTATGCGGGGTGCGCAGCGTTTCAAGCGAGCCGTCCGCGTTGTAGCGATGCAATGCGCCGCGGGATAATTCGATGATGTACATCGCACCACGGGAGTCAAAGTCGATCCCGAACGGGGATTGCAGTGGACTGGTGTTTGGATCCCATGTTCCACCCTCTGTCTGCAAATAGTCGCCGACGAGAAAACGAATGGAATCTGTTTTTTGTGAGGCGGTCGATCGATTGGTTTGCCAATGAACGCTGAGCCCGCGTTTGCTGCAGGAAACGATATCAGGTTTTTTGTCCGCGTTTAGGTCAGTCACCAAGACGTCTGTTCCTACGCCGGAATCCCGGTCGATCAGTTCTGGTTTGAACTGTATACCGTCGTCACCGCGTACGCATCGAAACCAGTATAGGACTGGTTTTTCCATCCCGCCGGGGTCCTTGCCACCGTGCGCCATCCAGCGTTTTCCTGTGACGATATCATGCACCCCATCGTTATCCATGTCGACCAATTCGACTGCGTGCATTTGGCTGAATGCCACGCCAACAGGACTGTCCTTGGCGGACTGTCTCATAATGTCGTGCCGAATAAAGGAATCGTCGGTTTGCTCGAACCACGCCAGACCGTAGGCGTGAGCGTTCAACGAGGTCACAATATCGGCATCTCCATCACCATCCAGATCAGCGACACGGATTTGGGCGCCACCGCTGCCGTAGGGATCTGCCCAGCGGTGTTCGGTCCAATGCTGTTGCGTATCGTGTTGACCCACTTTTACTTTCTCGGGTTGTTCCCACCAAAGATTTTGATCTAGCAGATCAAGTCGACCATCCCCATTGACATCTCCGACTCCCATTCCATGTGTGAAACGAGACGGGACTGCGCCCGCACGAGTCACGGGCGTCCAGATCCACGGTTTGGTTACGTCGTCACCGGCGGAATAAAAACCGTACTGTCCTTCGCGGCCGCAAACTAATTCGGGAAGTTCACGACCAAGCAGGTTAACGATGGCCGGTGATTCATTGTCTACGATGTCGGCAATAAGGTGCATTGGCCAGTGCTGATTCTCAGCCTCGGTGTCCGTTGAATTCGTTCGACCGGTGACATGGCGACGTAGTGAATCTTGACCTGGATTCAGGTAAAGTCGTGCCTCCGCACCTGGAAATCCGACCACGAGGATATCGGTTGCCCCATCCTGATTCGCATCAAACGTCCCGCTGAAAAATTGGTCACTGTAGCCAGCGATCGGAAATTGCCGCGGCGGAGCGAGTTCAAACGACTCCTTGAATTCTGGTCCCCGACACCAAATGGGGCCGCAAACAATGTCGAGATTTCCATCGCCATCAAGATCGCCCGCTGATGCCCCTTCAGCATAGAACTGGTCGTGAATCCGCTTGGTCCGCCAACCCGCTGCAGTCCCCCGCTCTGTGGCGAATTTTTCTGTCGCCACTTTTTCGGCGGCGGACCGTGTGGGAGTCAGATATGTGAGCGACAGCAATAGCGCGAGGTGGATCATCGTGGTTGCGCGCATCGTTGTCGTACCTTTTTTGTTCAGGGATTGGGTGACGATGGATTTTGCGGAGCATGTGGGTGCTGAAATAAAACACGAACCGGTCACATTCTGTCATGATGCAACTGGTCCGACGGTTCGCCGCACCAATCGACTCACTGCTCGCATAGCGAAGGAGTGATTCAGGTAGAGTCTTTAAGGGGGCCAGCGGCCACGAACAAATTAGTTCTGCTCAGTTTCTCCGTAGACCGGCGGTTGCCAGTTCTTGGGGAGTCGACCTTGCGGCCTGACTCCGACTGCACCCCGCGGAATCGGGTGATCCTCCGCTTTTTCAAGTGGCAGATCATCCGGTAGATGTTTGATCTTGAAATCCTTGTACTGCACCTTCATCTCAGGACCGACGTGAACTTGAACTGCAAGTACGCCTTCGAGCACACGTCCTTTGGCGTCGAAGTCCAATAAGTCAGCCGTCGGGTGGTCGTCGATCCAGTGTTGATGATGATTCCCCCGAACGAGAACGCGATAGTCATGCCATTGGTCAGGTGCAAATTGCTGGACCGGCATTTTGTCGATCACCCAACCATTGCCTTGCGGATCGATGATGACTTTTTCGCCCGTGTGGGAAAGAATTCGCCGTCCCTTTTCTTCGTACAGCATTCCGTTGTAGTTCGGGTTTTTTGCGACCACATCACACTGGTAGCCTGTCACAATATCCAGTCCCAAGTCGGGACGTGAGGTGCCGCGGTACTGAATGCCACTGTTGCCACCCTCACTGATTTTGACTTTGACGCGGAGGTCAAAGTTTCGGACCGTGGAAGGGATCCAGGTGATGAAGCGATTCTTTTTGAGTGTGCCATCGGCGATCCCAGTCAACGCGCCGTCCGCAACCGACCAGTATGCCGAGTCACCGGACCACTGATTCAGAGAGCGACCGTCAAACACTTTGACGAATCCATCTGCATCGCGGTGGGCTCCAACGTCAGCTGATGCTTCGGGATGGGGGACGGTCGAGGGGTTGAAGGTTCCTTTTAAGGGTTGCAGTTCACCGCCGAGTTCATCGACGCGACGAGTGGTTCGTGATCGCATTTCACGCAAAGTGTCTGCATAGTTAGGATCGTCCGCCAGATTGATCAGTTCATCGGGATCGTTTTTCAGATCGTGCAGGAACTCTCGTTTGTCATGATCGATGTAGCGAACGTATTTGAAGTTCTTGTTTCTCAGGCCTTCAAATGCAGGGATTCGATTCCGAACTGCGAAATGCTCGTGGAATGATTCCGTTCTCCAGTCACTGGGCGTTGTGTTTGATACGATCGGTTTAAGGCTGTGTCCTTGGTAACGCTCGGGAACCTCAGCGCCGGCCCAGTCGAGAAAGGTTGATGGTAAGTCAAGGTTCAGTGCGATGGCATCCACCGCTTGACCTTGCTGTTCCTTCGCGACACGCGGGTCGCACACGATCAGCGGCACACGCAACGATTCTTCGTAGTGTGACCACTTGCCCGCCATACCGCGGTTGCCCAGGTAGTAACCGTTATCGGCGGAGTAGACGACGATTGTGTTCTCGGCCAAGCCCGCTTCTTCCAACGCAGCCATGAAACGACCAATCGCGCCGTCGATCCCGCTGACCATGCGATAGTAAGCGCGGATGTTGGTTTGGTATTTTTGTGGCGTATTCCAACGCCAAAAGAAACGCTCGCGGTTGATCGTTGTTTTCAGGAAGTCGGGCAACGCGTTGAAAATCGCCGGGTCACTCAAGCGAGGTGGGGCAATTTCGATGTCTTCGTACATGCCGTCGACCGCGCGAGGCCATGGGAAGTGGCCAATGCCCGGGCGACGATCGCGATCCTCTGCATGACAAGCGTTGAACCACATATTCAGTGCGAAAGGCTTACCTTTAGGTTGGTTGCGAATGAAATCGATGCCTCGATCGACGATCAATTCTGTCTCGTGACGCAAACTGCCGTCGGGCTGTTTCTTGTAAAACGGGTTACGGCCAATGGCTTCGAACTCGTCAAAGTGATCTTCACGACGATAGCCTTTGGGCATCTTCGCATGCCACTTACCGAAATAGCCGGTTCGATACCCGCTGTCTCGCAAAATGTCAGGATAGAGCGTTGACACTGCGTCGGGCCTCGCCAAGTCGCCGTTGCCGGGTGCTCGGTATCCTCGCCCGGTCAACCCTGTCAGGATTGTTGTTCGGCTAACCCAGCAAATTGAGTGGCTGACAAAGGCATTTTTGAAACGGGTTCCTCGCTGGGCTAGCGCATCGATGTTTGGTGTTTGGACGACGTCGTTTCCGTAGCACCCGAGCGTACTGATCGTTTGATCATCCGCGAAGAAGAAGACAATATTTGGCGGGGTGTCGGCGAAACAGGGACGAACCGCTATTATCAGGATTGGCAACAGCAGCAGAAACCTTCGGTGCATTACTTCGCTATCTTCTCGGGGCATGAATCGGAAGCTTCGATTGTAACCGTTTTCGAACGGTTGCGTTTCATTCGATCAGACACTGCCGTGGGAGGGGGGATCCTCGCGGCTGACGCTTTCGCGAGGCGAAGCAGGCTGTTGCCCGTTGGAACAGGTTGTTGACAGTGGGATCGGGCTAGTACCGTTTAGTTGGCGTTTCTGTCCCAGTTGGGAATGCAATTGATTCACTGGGTTGTGGCTGAACGAGCGTATTCTGTTTGGCTCGGTTGGTAGAATCAACCGCAATCGATCCGCGTTGCAGCCGACTGCTTTGCCGCTGATTCGCATCTGCTGTCTTTTTGCAAGCTGCCCACTCAACCCCACCCTTCAACTTTGAGTAAGACTGAACCAACTGCGATCGATCCTGTCTGCGGGATGACCGTGCCGACCGATGCGATTCATCAAAGCGAGTACCAAGAACAGACCTATTTTTTTTGTTGTGGTAGTTGTTTGTCAAAGTTTGAACGGGATCCAGGTGACATTTTACAGCGTCGTGCTGGTGGGCCCAGCTTGGTGTCATTGACGGCGGTCAAGCCCGACTGTTGTCGGAGCCAGTGCGGTTTGGCCAAGCAAAGTTCAATTGATCCAAGTGATGTTCCCGAGGGAACCGTTTTTACCTGTCCGATGCATCCGGAAATCGAACAGGTTGGAATTGGTGATTGTCCAATTTGTGGAATGGATCTGGAGCCCAAGTTCATCTCAGCTGACGATCCAGCGGGTGAGAAGCAGTACCGGGAAATGAAAGTTCGGTTCCGGGTGGGTGTTCTCTTTTCGTTCCCGTTGCTGCTGATTGCAATGACGCCGATGATTGGCATCGCTCTCAACCAGTGGGTCTCCAATCAGCTAATTGCGTGGGTTCAATTGTTACTTGCAGTGCCCGTTGTGTTCTGGTGTGGTTGGCCAATTTTGGTTCGCGGCGTGAAGTCGTTCAAGGCAATGAACTTGAACATGTTCTCTTTGGTCACCGTTGGGGTCTTGGCGGCCTTTGGTTTCAGCTTGGTAGTTGTTCTGGGGCCCGGCCTGATTCCTGAGGCGTTCTACGAAGATGGGCAGCCTCCACTTTACTTTGAAGCTGCCGCTGTGATCATGACGCTGGTTTTGATGGGTCAGGTGCTTGAGCTTCGGGCCCGTCAGAAAACGGGTGGGGCGATTCGGACATTGATGGCATTGGCTCCTGAGATCGCTCATCGGGTGACGGCGAACGAATCGATCGAAGATATCCCCTTGGAACAGGTCCGGTCGGGGGATCAGCTGAGTGTTCGCCCCGGCGAAAGAATACCCGTGGATGGGAAAGTGCTATCCGGCAGTTCGCGTGTGGACGAGTCAATGTTGACGGGAGAACCGCTGCCGGTCAACAAATCGGTCGGTGATTTGGTGACCGGCGGAACGATGAATCAGACCGGTTCGTTTGTCCTGACAGCAATGAGTGTCGGCGAGGATTCGGTGCTCAGCCGGATCGTGCAAATGGTTGCCGATGCCCAGCGAAGTCGTGCGGCGACGCAGAAATTGGCAGATCAAGTGGCTGTCTATTTTGTGCCGATGGTCGTCGCCAGTTCCGTGATCGCGTTCTTTGCCTGGACACTGTTTGGGCCTGATCCGCGTTTGACGCATGCATTTGTCGCAGCCGTCGCGGTTTTGATCATCGCCTGTCCCTGTGCATTGGGATTAGCGACCCCGATGTCCGTGATGGTTGGCATTGGCCGTGGAGCGAACGAAGGAGTTTTGATCAAAAGTGCGGAGTTCCTCGAGCGATTCGAGAAAGTCGATACGGTGGTCGTTGATAAGACCGGAACGCTGACCCAAGGTCGTCCCGAGGTGATTCAGATCAACGCTATGGAACAATGGGGCACAGGCGATATCTTGAAGTTGGCAGCCGCAGCTGAGTCGACAAGTGAGCATCCACTCGCGCTTGCGATTATTCGGAAAGCAGACCAGGAGCAAGTCAGCTTCAGCAGGCCAGCCGAATTCGAGAGTGTGACCGGTGCGGGTGTCACAGCGACCGTTGACGGAAGGCAAGTTGTCGTCGGAAATCTGAAGATGCTTGCGTCGCAAGAAATCACCAATGTGGAGCCGGTATTTCGAGGAGCATTCGAAAAGAACAGTCGCGGTCGCACTGTCGTGGGTATCGCGGTTGATGGAGAGCTTGCCGCTTGGTGTTTGATCGCGGATCCCATCAAGGAAACCACCCCCGCCGCGCTGGCTACGTTGAACGAATTGGGGATGCGGGTGGTGATGCTCACTGGCGACGCGACGCCGACAGCGAAACTGGTTGCCAGCGAATTAGGCATTCAAGAATTTCATGGCGATGTCTCTCCGAACCAAAAGTATCAATTCGTCAAAAAATTAAAGCAGGACGGCCGGATTGTTGCGATGGCAGGTGACGGAATCAATGATGCTCCGGCGCTTGCCGAAGCAGATGTAGGCATCGCCATGGGGACTGGCACCGGAGTCGCGATTGAATCAGCCGGTGTCACCTTGGTTGGTGGAGATTTGCGAGGAGTCGCCGCTGCTGCGAAGTTGAGCCGAGCGACGATGATAAATATCCGTCAGAATCTATTTTTTGCCTTCGTCTATAACGCAATCGGAATTCCAATTGCCGCTGGAGTGTTGTATCCCGTTTTAGGTTGGTTGCTCAGTCCCATGCTTGCCGCTGCCGCAATGAGCTTCAGCAGCATTTCGGTAATCGCGAATTCACTCCGCTTAAGAAATGCAACGCTGAGTTGATCTTTCTGATGCTGTTCTGAATTAGTGTCATTTTTTCGACAACAAGCAACTCGGTCGTGGCCGCGTTGCTCCTCAATGGACGGATTCAGGAGAATTGACGAAAGCACCGACGCATTGCGTTGATCTCGGTCAAGCAGGATGCTCGAGGTTCCGAGAAGGCGAAGGCAGCCCAAACTGGTTAAATCAGGTCGACGCCAGCGGAGGATAGCGAGCGGCAATGCACGCAGGTTGTTGTGCACCCAGTTTTACGGGCCAGCTTGTTGTGTATCGCGAATTCGACTTCCCAGTGAGTCTTAGCCGCAACGTTTAGGACATCTGGAGTTTTACTCCGTTGGTGCGGTCGCTTCACTTTGTTCGGCGGGAGTGTCTTGTGCTGTCGCCTCCCCGTGGTCGTGATCCCCGTGGTCGTGATCCCCGTGGTCGTGATCCCCGTGGTCATGATCCCCGTGGTCGTGATCCCCGTGGTCATGATCCCCGTGGTCATGATCCCCGTGGTCATGATCCCCGTTCGCGGCGACGCTGACGAGCGTGAACTTTTCTTCTTTCTCCTCGTCTGTGAGTTTGGCCCAGCCTTGAGGACATCCATCACAGCAAAAACCGATCGTTTGGCCGTTATATTCCGCGGTCAATTCCGCAGTTGGTTTGCCGCCCATCATCGGGCACTTGGTGTTGGCAAAAACAACGCTCGTGGTATCAATCGACGAGGCCGCATTTGAAGCCGATTGGTCTGTCTGCGAATCGGTCGGTGCGCAACCGGCCAACGAGAAGATCAGAAGGAAGGCTGTGATTGTGCAGGAGATTTGAGCAATCATGGTAGGTTGATTTTGGTAGAGGGTGACACTTATAACCGATCGCATTATATCTCGTGAGGCACCAAGTTGATCAAGCAGCGAGGTAAATTGATCGGTCGAATTAGATCCGCTGGTCTGTGGGCGGTTTGTGACCCCGTGTCGAGGGGAATCCGGTGTGCGCGACCGCGTTAGCAGGCATCATGATGAAAGTTTTTTCCTTTTTCTTCATTGAGTTCAGGCAGATGCAAGAGCGACTGCAAATGCTTTTCTTTCTTTTGCTTGGTTCTGTAGTTTGGCTCTCATTGCAACGTTTGCCCTCATCGAGGGCGTCCGAACGTTCGGATTTCATTTTCCGTTCTTAGCGATGATTTGGCGCAGGGGGATCTGGGCTGTTAAGGGCAGAAGCTGATCCAAACCCCGCGTCTCGATCAAATGGCGGCCGAAGTAACTCGCTACTTGCAGGTCTATTGTGGGATGAGTGTTTGTGCGTCGAGTCGTTTCTCTTTTTTTCCGGCCTGCATTCGGGGCACTGTTCGGTGCGGGGCAACTATGATTTACCACCTGAAGGGCAACGGCCGCTCCCTACCAAGACGGTGACCATCGCAGAGGTTGCCAAGACCGCAGATTATGCTTTCGCAACTTTTGGTAAGTGGGGCATGGGATACTTCGATACGACCGGAAGTCCCATGAAACAAGGCGTTAACCACTTCTTTGGCTATAACTGCCAACGCCACGCCCACTCCTGTTTTCCCACTTACCTCTGTGACGATGCACAACCTTTTCTGTTGCCTGGCAATGGTAGCCGAAAAGTTGGTCAAACCTATGCTCAAATGTTGATTCAGAACGACATGATTCGACGGTTGCGTTCGCATTTCGCTCAACCATTCATGATGTATAACGCAATCACGCTTCCGCATGGTCGGCATGAAATTGATGACTACGGAATCTATCGCGATAAGAGCTGGACCAAAAAACAAAAGCTAATGCTGCTCAGGTCACTCGAGTCGATTCCGACATGGGAGAATGAATCGACACGTCACGCGAGCTTGGAGTCACTGAAAATACGCTCATTGTTTTGCAGGTGATAACGGTTCATCGTTCGATCCTGCGTCGGAAATTGGTAAGCGATTTGATCAAGCCAGCAACGGATTGCGAGGCTACAAATGTGGCATGTACCAAGGGGCCTTCCGCCAGGCAGCTTTGGCTTGGTGGCCCGGTGCTATTCCCGCTTGCCGGATTGATGATCAGCCTTGAGCGTTTTGGGGCCTCATCCCAACCTTCGTGGAATTGAGTGGGTCCGAGCCACCGCCGGGTTACGAAATCGATGGGTTATCATTGGTCGAATATCTGAAGGGCGGGTCTGCCCCGGCACGTGGTTTTTTCTAGTGGAAAATACACCTTGGGAACCGTCCGGTTCAGGCCGCTCGATGGTTGCATTGGAAGACGGTGCTCAATGGCTTCGATAAACGAATCGAAATATATGATCTCGACCAAGATGTCGTAGAGTCGACCAAGTTGGCGGAGCAGCGTCCTGATCTCGTGAAACGGGCCGAGCAGATTTTTGTCGAGGCCCATCGGCCCGATCCGAATTGGCCGCTCGACAGTCGGAACAAAACCCAAACCCGGCAATCCAACCGCGTTTGGGAAATCAAGCGAGAGCGTGATCGTACTGGATGGCACCCGGAACGAGCGATATCGTTCGAGACATTCAGCTAACAAAAATGAGCGATTGATCACGACTTCGAACGACGTTGCACCTTGACGAAGTGCAGCAGCATGACGTTGAGTTCGGCGAGAGGTAACCGTGGATCCCCTTATGCAGGACTTCGGTATCAGCTCGGTTGACCGACGCGGGCAAGTCGGATCGCGGCTACGTTTCCCAGGTGAATTCGTTCCGATTCGCATTTCGGCATTTCTGATTCCAGGGCATCCTGGCCAAAATCATCGCAATTCCACAGGTGTCGGCGATTCCGGCGAACATCAGGCCGCTGCCCACGAATGCGGGCAGCAGCGCGGACCAGATGTTCCAGAAACTGAGCACCGCGCCGAGTAAAACCAGGAAGCCGGCGGTAATCCGGACTTGACGTTCCAGCGAGATGGTTTGTTTTCCGCGAACAACCGGCAGGCCTGCTGTATCCCAGGCTGTAGTGCCTCCCTCAATGCTCCAGACATTCGTGTATCCGGCATCGATGAATCGTTTGCATGCGCTGCTCGATCGACTGCCGCTCCGACAGATTACATACAGCGGTTGGTCTGCCATCTCGCCTCACTTGGCCATTACCCGGCTTGGATCTAGCGTATGAAGGGGGATGTTGCGTGCGATGGCGGCGTGAATTTCCTCGTACTCGGCCGGTGTGCGAACATCGACTAAATCGATCTTCTGCTTCGTTTTTTTGAGTGCAGCAAGTTCTTGGACGGAGATGGAAGGAACTTCGGCCACTTGATAACCTCGTTGAATCGTTATGTCGTGAATGGTCGATATTTTACGGCCAAAAAAAAGGGGTGGAAATCGAACCGCTCAAAAACTGTTGGTTCAGACCGATTCGGAGAGGAATCGACTTTCAATGCAATCCATGATTTTCTGGAGATGTGGTTCCACAACTTCGTAATAGACCTTTCGACCTTCACGTTGGCTGTCAAAAAAACCACATCGCTGCATTAGCCTCAGGTGTTCGGAAGCGACGTTATCCGGAACTCCCGAATCTTCGGCGAGCTCACCAACGGTGTAACGCCCATGAAGCAGCATTTGCACCATCCGTAATCGCACTGGATGCGCAAGTATCTTCAGACACTCGGCCGCTTGGGCAAACGCCTGGGGGTTGCCTTTTGGCTTCAAAGTCGTCTCACTAGATGAATGCTTTAACAAAGGTTTTTACCCGCTGAAGTATCGGGATATCGCGATATGTCAAGTGGATTAGTCGGCGATTTTTTCGAGGATCGATACTGCTAGCTGCCCGATTGGCAGAAAATAAGGCGAACTTGGATGGCATCACTATCCGACCCAATGCGTTCCCGCACAGTTTAAGGCATGGAAGTAGGCAAATCCCCAAAAAGATGTCTCATATTGTACAACAGCGGTAGATGATGCCCTCTACAGGGGAGCGTACCCGTAGGGGGAGTCGCGAGGAGAACCGTTGATCGCATCTGGAATTCCCCTCGTAACCGTCGTATTTGCACGCTAAGCGGGGCAGTTTAGGCCCAGCACGGGGCGGCTTGAGCCCCGTTGAAAAGACCTTTTTGTTGGTTTCGATCGGACAAGCGAGGTATCTG
>JAYZAR010000154.1:0-9558 GCA_036339635.1 Planctomycetota bacterium
TCGAAGATTGGGAAGGGGCTGATCCCAGTCACCCAAAATTGCTGGACTTCTTGGCCCGACAATTGGTTGTCGCAGATTTCGATTTCAAGCATGTCGCGCGATTGATTCTTCATTCGAATGCTTACCAGCGACAGTCCATCGATGCTCCAATCCAACGGGATGAAACCAAACGTCGCTTCGCGGCGCCCCGAATGCGGCGGATGACAGCTGAGCAGCTGGTTGATTCGATGCATACGGTGGTTGGCCGGGCAATGAATTGCGATGAACTGACATTCGATCCGGAAGCGCGGATGAAGCCGACGGCGCAAAATAATTTGGGCAAACCACGTCGGGCGTGGCAGTTAACTTCGCTGTCAAATGAACGCGACCGCCCTGCCCTGTCACTCCCTCGCGCGGCAGCCGTCGCTGAGTGCATGGAGGCGTTTGGTTGGACCGGATCTCGGCAAGAACCGACCAACCATCGGCAGGTCGAACCGAATGTGATTCAGCCTGGTGTCTTAGCCAATGGATTATTAAGCATCCAATTGACAATTGTGGCTGACGGCGATCACGTAGCAGGTGATGCGATTGCGGCCGAATCGGTAGATGCATTGGTATCACGTTTATTTGAACGTTTTTTGACGCGGCAGCCGACGGCGAGCGAGCGAAGTCAGTTTTCTTCTGTGCTGCGGCCTGGTTTTGAAGGGCGGGTTTTGGGGATACCTTTATTACCGGAAACACCCATCCGCGAGCCCAATGTCAGCTGGGCGAACCATTTGCATCCAGCCGCCACTGATGTGCGATTGCGGCAGGCGGAACGGTTACGTGCCGGTCCAATGCCGAGCCGATTGTTGCAGCCTGCTTGGCGGCAGCAGTTGGAAGATGTCGTTTGGGCGTTGGTCAACACACCCGAGTTTCTGTTCATTCCCTAAGCGGAGCGTTGGGCTGCTATGTCATGGAATCAAGTCAGTCGGCGATCCTTTCTGGCGACAACTGCTACGATGCTTGCCGCGCGGGCGAAGGCTAATGAATCGAACGGTACGCTGTCGTCCGGCCAGGCCGACCGATGTATTTTTATCTGGCTTGGTGGTGGGATGGCGCAGATCGATACGTTCGATCCCAAGCGTCGTGGCGATCCCAAAACTCGCAAAGCGGGTAGCGATTACGACGCCATTGATACCTGCGTCCAAGACGTGCAGGTTTGCCAGCACTTGTCTCGCGTTGCTGAGCGGATGGATCGGGTCACTGCGGTGCGAAGCGTGCATCATAATGTAATTGACGAACACGCAGCTGCCGTGAATCGAGTTCACACGGGACGCTCGGTCAGTGGCACCCTTCGCTACCCCTCGATCGGTAGTGTCGTTGCCAATCAACTTGGCGCTGCCGACAAAGGGGTTCCGCCTTACGTGATGATTGGGTACCCAAACGTGACACGCGGGCCCGGTTTCTTGGGAGCGAAGGATGGCTACCTTTATTTAACAGATACCGAGTCGGGGCCGGTCGGTTTGAGTCCATCGCCGATGATTGGTTCCGCAAGATTGGAACGCCGCAACGAGTTATTGGATAGGCTGCGGGACACGCTAAACGCCAGCCAGAGAGGTAAGTTGGCCCCCTCGATTCAATCGTACGATCAAGCACTCTTGGCTAGCCGTCGTTTGGCTGGACCACAATTTATGGACGTGTTCGATTTGGCGAGCGAAAGTGATCAGCTTCGCGAGAACTATGGAACTGAGTTCGGTCAACGATGCCTGTTAGCGAGGCGACTTGTTCAACGCGGTGTCCGTTTTGTGGAGGTCTCGCATAATTTAAATTTCGTGAACGGCACCGGTTGGGATACACACAATCAAGGGCAACTCAAGCAGCATGTGTTGATTGATCAACTCGATCGAGCGATGTCTGCGATGATTGATGACCTGCAGTCCAAGCAGCTGTTGGATCGCACCTTGATTGTCGTCGCGACCGAGTTTGGTCGCCCCGCCGGTTTCGATGGGGGTGGCGGACGTGGCCACCAATCCACAGCCTTTACAATGGTTTTGGCAGGTGGCGGTCTGCGGCATTGCGGTGCTTATGGGGCCACCGACGAATTGTCGAAAAAAATTGTCGATCGGCCAGTGAGTATTCCAGATTTTCACGCCACGATTCATCATGCCATGGGCATCGACCCGGCAGAATATTTGTACGATGGCGAGCGTCCGGTTCCAATCACGAACGGTGGGCAGCCGATTCGTACCTTGTTTACCTGAGGCCTCGCGAATCGCATGGAAGCTGGTGGATTGCGGGAAAGCTGTCCATTGCAGCGTAACTGGTGAATCGCCAATAAATTCGCTGAGCAGCCGGTGTCCCCACTGAACAGTCCGCGCAAAACCAATCGCCCGTGGTGACCCGCTCACGCTTCGAATTCGTTTTCTCAATTCCTATTTATCTTTGGAACCTAACATGAACCGTCTTCCCTGGCTGTCTCTGGCAGGTTGTTTGCTGATTACCCCGGTGGTGAACGCGCAGGGCAAGTTTGTTGCGAACTATGACGAGTCAAAAATTCCGGCATATACCTTGCCCGATCCGTTGGTGACTGAGGCGGGGAAGCCAGTGACTGATGCTGCGATGTGGATTGCCAAGCGACGCCCTGAATTGCTGCAATTGTTTGCAACTCAGGTCTATGGGACAGCACCACCGGCTTGTGAAATTTCACACCGATTGGTGAGCGTAAAAGACGATGCGATTGGGGGTAAAGCGATTCGGCGCGAAGTTGATGTTCGCTTCGGGTCGGCGGATGAAGGTCACGCAATGCGGTTATTGATCTACACCCCGAAGGGTGCCAAGGAGTTAGTGCCAGCATTTTTGACGTTGAATTTTCAAGGCAATCACAGTGTCGATCCCGACCCGACCATTGCGTTAAATCAAAATTGGATGCGGTCTCGAAAAGAAACTGTCAAAAACAATCGGGCGCTCGAGGCGGCCCGCGGCGTCGCTGCGAATCGTTGGCCGGTCGAGACGATCATTGACCGCGGCTACGCATTAGTGACGATCTATTACGGTGACATTGACCCAGACTTTGATGATGGTTTTGAGAATGGGGTCCACGGGCAATTCGAGCAGCAAGCCGCATCGATTCCGCAAAAGGAGCGGTGGGGAAGTATTGCTGCCTGGGCTTATGGCCTGAGTCGCGCGCTGGACTACTTGGAACAGGACAGGCTTATCGATGGGTCTGCGGTCGCCGTTTTTGGTCACTCGCGATTAGGGAAAACGTCGCTTTGGGCAGGGGCCAGCGATCCACGTTTCAAAATGGTGATCAGCAACGATTCGGGTTGTGGCGGAGCGGCTTTGTCGCGTCGCGCGATCGGTGAGACGGTTGGACGGATCAACACATCTTTTCCACATTGGTTCTGTGACAATTTCTTGCAGTACAATCAGAATGAAAATGCTTGCCCTGTCGACCAACATCAATTGATCTCTCTGATCGCACCTCGAGCCGTTTACGTTGCTAGTGCAACCGAGGATCTTTGGGCCGATCCTAAGGGTGAGTTCCTTGCGGCCTTGTATGCTGATCCCGTCTATCGATTGTTGGGAACCAGTGGGCTCGGCGGCAGCCATCCGCCCGCGAAAATGCCGGCCCCTGATTCGGCGATTAAGACAGGCTCAATCGGGTATCACTTGCGAACCGGTAAGCATGATGTGACGGATTACGATTGGGCCCAGTACCTCGATTTTGCTGATCTTCACCTCAAACAATGATCTGTCGCGAATGAGAAGGCGTTTTTTTCGCAGCAGCAGCGGGGATGTGAGAGATCAACCGTCAGGTATCCCTCACACAACACGCGATATTCAGAGATGACAGCGTGAATGGGCTACCGATTGATGCCGTTCTGGAGCGAGTGGTTGAATCGGCCGTTCGCGATCAACCTGTGGTGCTACGTGCGCCACCTGGTGCAGGCAAGACGACCGGTGTTCCACCCGCCCTGATGCAGGCTGGTCTTGCCGATAGCGGACAGATTCTGCTCGTCCAACCTCGACGGATGGCGGCGCGAGCCGTCGCCCGGCGTTTGGCTGAGTTGGATCGGTCTCGGGTCGGAGACAAAATCGGATACCAGGTTCGATTTGACAAGCGGATCAGCACGCAGACACAGCTGATTGTGATGACGACGGGGATTCTGTTACGGCGTCTTGCAAGCGATCCCTTGCTTGAGAAAGTGCAGTGTGTCTTGCTGGATGAATTTCACGAGCGAAGTTTGGAGGCGGATCTCGCGTTGGGAATGCTGCGGAGGATTCGTGAGACGTTTCGTCCCGAGTTAAAGCTTGTCGTGATGTCTGCAACACTCGATCCCGCGCCTTTGTTGGCGTTCCTCGATGATGCTAACGCGATCGAAAGCGAAGGGCGTGCTTTTCCCGTCGAAGTGATTCACACGCCAATGGTTTTGCAGCAACCCGTTCAACAGCAAGTTGCCGATGTGATTCCTGAGGCACTTGCGGCATCTCGCGGTGATGTGTTGGTTTTTCTGCCGGGGGTAGGCGAGATCCGCAAAACAAAGCGTCTGCTCCAACACCAGGGGATTGTCGATCATGTTGAAGTGATTGAACTGTTCGGTGACTTGCCCCCGAAGCAGCAGGACAGCGTGTTGCGAGAATCCAACCGTCGACGGATTGTTTTATCGACGAACGTGGCTGAGACCTCGTTGACGATTCCGGGGGTGACTGCCGTGATCGACAGTGGCTTGGCCCGGGTGATGCGATTCGATCCCCGCGTTGGTCTTCCCAAGCTGCAGCTCGAGCCGATCTCGCGAGCTGCTGCCGATCAGCGCGCCGGCCGGGCCGGGCGTGTCGAGGCCGGTCGCTGTTATCGGTTGTGGCCAGCCGCCATGCACCGTAGTCGTCGTGACCAGGAGCTACCTGAGATCGAGCGGCCTGATTTAAGTGCTGCGATTCTGATGCTTTCGGAATGGGGCGAGCGTGATCCGTTCGATTTTCCCTGGCTGACCCCGCCACCTCGGGAAGCGGTCGACAATGCGATTCGATTGTTGCAGCGACTTGGGGCAGTTGATCCCGACAATACCATCACCGATGGTGGTCGAGAGATGCTCCGTTTTCCCTTGCATCCACGATTGGCTCGTTTCATGGTCGAATCCGTACGCTTGGGAGTGACTTCGTCGGCCGCAATGATCGCTGCGCTGCTCACCGAGCGTGATCCGTTTCGTGCGGGTCGACAGAACGGGTCGCCCCATCTGCTGGATCGGTTGCAGCAGTTGCAGGATCTGATCGGGGCAGATC
The DNA here is from genome assembly GCA_036339635.1 of Planctomycetota bacterium. Taxonomy (GTDB): domain Bacteria; phylum Planctomycetota; class Planctomycetia; order Pirellulales; family Pirellulaceae; genus Rubripirellula. Next base: position 5,242 of record JAYZAR010000154.1, read on the forward strand.
CAAGCGTGGATGGTAATCTCGAAGCAGCGCGAAACGTGGCGCGGGTAGCGAATCAGATTGAACGGCTTGTTCCAAACCGAACCGGTGGCAAAGCCGTGGCGAGGTCGCCAGAATCACTATCGCGAGCACTGCTCGCTGCTTATCCTGATCGAATCGCCCGACGCAGGGAGCCAGGTTCTGATCGCGGTGTCATGATTGGCGGTCGTGGGATTCGAGCTGGTATTCAATCGTCAGCGGGAGACTCTGACTTGTTGCTTTGCATCGATGTTGATTCCAGTGGAGTTCGACCGGAGGCGACCGTTCGCGCGGTGCTTCCCATTAAAGAAGGCTGGATCGATGAAGAGCGAATTCGCACTGTAGATGAATTCGCGTTTGATGACACATCGCAAAGTGTTGTGGCTCGGCGAAGGCGATACATTGATGATCTGCGAATCTCGGAGGTTCCGGTAACCTGCCAGCCTGGGGCTGAGGTTGCCGAGCATTTGTTTCAATACGCGATCGCTCGGTTGGACGCTGTGCTTCCAAGCGAAAAATCGGCGGACGATTCGTTTTTGCAACGCGTAAGATTTCTTTGTGACCGGATGCCAGGACTCGACTTGCCACCGATTGATCAATCGTCGATTGAAGAGACACTTCGCGAATTGTGTCAAACTCGGACGAGCATGAAGCAATTGGCTGACGCGCCCTGGCACGATTATCTACGGGGACGTTACGCTTATCAGCAGTTGCAGCAGATCGATCAGTATGCTCCTGTCCGCCTGAAAGTGCCCAGCGGCAACTCGATCATGCTCGATTATGCCAGCGGTAAGCCAGTCTTAAAGGTGCGAATTCAAGAACTCTTTGGCTGGGAAGAAACGCCGCGTGTTGCCGGGGGAAGGGTGCCGGTGCAATTGCAGTTGCTAGGGCCAAATTATCGTCCACAGCAGATTACCGAGGATTTGAAAAATTTTTGGGCCTCTACCTATCCGCAGGTGCGCAAAGACTTACGCGGTCGTTATCCCAAGCATCACTGGCCGGAAAATCCTCGCTCCGCTGTGGCGACGCCGAACGGATTAAAGCCACGCTCGTAAGGATTGCCCTTTGAATTCCTTTCCAATGATCGAAGCGTATAACCTCCGACGGTGCGACGCCAAGTCGGAACGGCTGATCTTGGATGGAGTCACTTTGCAGATCAATGCAGGTGAATGTATCGGTTTGATGGGGCCCAGCGGTAGCGGGAAGTCGATGCTGTTGCGGGCAATCGCTCAACTCGATCCAATGGACCAGGGCGAGTTGTTTTTTCAGGGGAACGCTGTTCTTGGCGATGATATTCCCCCCTACCGCCGACGTGTCGTTTATGTTTCGCAACAGTCGGTCGTGATTCAACCGACGCTTCGTGAAGATCTGCAGCACATTTTTCGATACCGGTCATCAAAACAACCGTTAGATTGGCAGCAGGTCGAATCGCAACTCGTTCAATTTGGCAAAACGGCATCGATGTTGGATCAACCTGCCGAGCAACTGAGTGGTGGAGAAAAGCAGATTGCGGCCCTCGTCCGAGCGATGACCTTGTCGCCCCTTGTGTTATTGTTGGATGAACCGACAGCTTCGCTCGATGCCGTTGCGACCGAAGGAATTGAAACGGGTGTCAAGAAATGGCTTGCCGGCGATGTGTCACGCGCCGTCGTGTGGGTCAGCCACGATCAGCAGCAAATTCAGCGTGTCGCAACCAGAGTGATTCTGGTAAAGGCGGGTCACATCCGTGAATCGTAAGATCGGCTGACCATTGGCGAGATTTTGGTGTGCGGTTTCCATGGCCGGTCGTAAGAGTTAACCATCTGTGGAAAGTAATCTCTGCTGATCGAAGCTGGGCCCTGGCGGATCGAGCGATCTAGTCGACGAATGAACGAGCTGTTTAAGCAACCAACTCACTCACCGAATAATTTGGACCGATGCCTCCTTCCGACTCCTACATCGCGATCAGTTGGCTAGACGTAAGCGTCGCCGCTTGCCTGCTAGCGATCAATGCCCTGGTGTCGGTTCGATTACAGCTTGGGATGGCTGGCAGGATTGTTTGGAGCTCGGTGCGGATGACCATTCAATTGATCATTCTCGGGCTCGTGTTGAAACAGATATTTGCTTTGGCGACTGCTGCGCCGGTTCTAGGCTTAGCCGGTGTGATGACTGTCATTGCCGGGGCTTCGGCGGTTGGACGGATCGATCACCGATATCCGGGCATTTATTTGAATGCCGTTTCTTCGGTTTGGTTGAGTTCTTGGCTGGTAACTTTGGTGACGGTGTTCGCTATCGTTCGCCCTGATCCATGGTATAGACCACCCATTCTGATTCCCCTGCTGGGAATGGTGCTTGGTAATTCCTTGACCGGGATATCCCTTGGGCTCGATCGTTTTCTCAGCGAGATGCGGAATCGTCGCGGTGAGTTAGAGACCAGCTTGGCCTTCGGTGCCACGCGGTGGGAGACCTGTCGAGGTGTGTTTTCCATCGCCACACGGACAGCGATGGTTCCGATTCTAAACACGATGGCGGTTGCGGGGATTGTCAGTATTCCCGGAATGATGACCGGTCAATTATTGGCGGGGACGCCGCCTATTCAGGCGGTGAAGTATCAAGTCATGATCATGTTTGTGATCGCCGCTGCGATCGCGATTGGGATTGTCGTCGCCTTGTGGTTGGCTTACCGAAATGTCACTACGGTCGATCATCAAATCAATTGGGAAGTCATCCAAGTCAAGAAGAACTGAAAGCACCGATTCGCTGCGTTGATCGAAGTCAGTTTTCTGACGGTCACTTTGCAGGCTGGTACCAGCCCTTCTTCTGCTTGGGCCCTTCACTTGAGAATACGCCTAGAATTGAAAATAGACAAAAGGCCGAAATCCGCGTGGTGCGTAAAGCAGCAGCGCCCAGACCATGACGGTTGTTGCGATCGGAGAATACCAGGCGTTGATGGGCAATCGCATCGCCTTTCGCAGTCGAGTTCGCCACGCGACATGTTCCACCAGCAAACAGGCAAGTGCCAGCGTCGCCAGTGGTGGATACCAAGCGATTCCATCGGCGAGGGTTGCCATTCGGATCAGCATCGTGTTAGCAATGGATAGGTCGGGACTGCGAAACAAGACCCACCCCAACAACACCACCCCCATCGTCAATACCCAGCCCACTGCTGCCGGTGGTCGACGACGGGTGTGATTGGCAATCCATCGTTGGATGGATAACGCCATTCCGTGCCAGGAACCCCATAGCACGAAGGTCCAGGCTGCGCCATGCCAGAGGCCACCCAGCGTCATCGTGATCATCAAGTTGCGGTACGTGACGATCGAATTGACGCGATTACCACCGAGTGAAATGTAAAGGTAGTCCCTGAGCCAACGTGAGAGTGTCATGTGCCACCGATGCCAAAACTCCGCCGTGCTGCGTGCCAGGTAGGGATGGCGAAAGTTAATCGGAAAGCGGTAGCCCAGCATCTTCGCGGCGCCAATCGCAATGTCGCTATAGCCGGAAAAGTCGTAATAGATCTGGCCAGCGTAAGCGAATGCCGCCATCCACAGGGTTGGGCCATCGTAGAAATCTGGACTCGCAAACACGACGTCAACGGCTTCGCCAAGCCGATCTGCCAACAGCATTTTCTTGACCGTTCCACGCAATATCTGTTGAGCACCGCTATAGAATCGTCGTCCAGACCACTCTGGGACGGTTGCGAGTTGCGGCAACAACTCGCGGGCACGCACGATGGGTCCAGCTACCAATTGCGGAAAAAACGCGACGTACAGCGCAAAATCTAGAAAACGATCGACCGGCTTGAGCACACCGCGGTACACATCAATCGTGTAACTGAGAGTTTGGAACGTGTAGAAGGAGATACCAACGGGCAATATGATCTGCAGCGTTTGGCCGCTCATCCCAATCGATTCGAGCAACGGTCGCGCGGAATCGATGAAGAAGTTGAAGTACTTGAAAAATCCGAGTACACCTAAATTCACGGCTAAGCTAATCAGCAACAAGCTTCGTCGCGTTGAAGTCGTCTGTGCCCGGAACATCTGCTTTGCCACAACAAAGTCAACCACCGTTGAAAACAGCAATAGACTGCAGAACCTGTAGTCCCAATAGGCGTAGAAATAATAGCTGGCGACCAACAGCAAACCGTTCCGCGCACTGTGTGTTCGACACAACCAGACGCAGATCAGAACGGCGACCAAGAAGATCGGGAACTCAAGTTGAGTGAACAGCATCGATGGTGCATCCCCTCACTTGTTGGTTTGTTTCATTGCATCGACCAGCAGCGATGCAAGCAGGTCGTTGCCACAGGCATTCAGGTGGCCA
>JAYZAR010000155.1:0-3569 GCA_036339635.1 Planctomycetota bacterium
GGCGAGCGCTGCGATCCGCAGCGCCAACAACCACCAACGACGGACTCGTAAACGACTCCGATTCGATTCGAAACGTTTGGTCAGGAACCGAACCGAGGGAAACACGACTTTGCGAGGCTCGCGACGGGCGACCAGATGCAATACCAGAGGTACAGCGATCGCGGTGATTCCGAAGATTAGGGTGGCGTTAAAAAACGTCATGATTAGAACCGCGCCTGGCGTTGCTGCAGGTATTCAGTGAGGGCGGCATCAAACGGCATGCTCGTGTCTAGCGGGACGTAATCAATCCGAAGTCGGTTACACCCTTCGCGATAGGCATCACGAAACTGCTCGAATTGTTTGAGGTAGTCTTCGCGGAATCCAGATGCATCGACGGACACCGTGTGACCAGTTTCAGAATCTTCGAATTGCACCGGTCCTTCGTAGGGAAAGTGAACCTCCGCTTCATCCATCACGTGAAAAACGATCACATCGTTACCGCCGTGTTTTAGCCGAGCGAGTGCGGCAATGATTGCTTCTGGACTATCTGCATCGTTCTCGCTCGGTAGCAGGTCGGTAAACAGCATGACCAATGAATGTTGTTTCAGCATCGCCGCAACTTGTGTGATGCAGGCTGCCAATTCGGTTCGGCCAGTTGGTTGTAGACGTGAAAGCTGTGCCATCACATCACCCAAGTGACCCCGCCGACTGCGAGCGGGCAGTAGTGCTTTGACTTTTTCGTCAAACGTGAGCAAGCCGACTGGATCCTGCTGCATCGTCATTAGATAGGTCAATGCCGCGGCTAAACAGGTTGAATACTCAAACTTGGTCATCGACTGGCTTTCGGTAAAGCCCATCGACTTTGACAGATCCATCACCAGATAACCGGTGAGGTTGGTTTCGGCTTCGAATCGCTTCACGAAGTACTTGTCGGTCTTGGCGTATGCCAACCAATCAATCAGCTTCGGGTCGTCGCCTTGGTTATAACGTCGGTGTTCACTGAACTGGACAGAGAAGCCTTGGAACGGACTCGAGTGCAGGCCTTGTAGAAAACCGCGAACGACCATTCGGGCGCGCAGGTCAAGTCGCTTGATCTGTTGCAGCGATTCGGGGCTGAGCAGAGCCGACATGTTATTGAGCCTTGGCGAGCTTCTTTGGCTCCGGCGGGCGAATATCTTCCAGCAGCCGAGTTACGATCGCATCGGTATCCATCCCCTCGGCTTGTGCTTGGAAATTGGTCGCAACGCGGTGCCGCAGCACAGGTAAAGCGACGCGTTGAATGTCAGCTGGATCGACACTGAAGCGTCCATCCATTGCCGCGATCGCCTTGGCACCTGCGATCAGGTTCTGTCCCGCCCGAGGGCCGGCGCCCCAATCAATCAATTCGCGGACGTATTCAGGAGCGGTGGGATCCTTCGGTCGAGTTGCTCTTACCAATTGAGCCGTATAGCGGACGACGTAAGGATTGACTGCGATGCTGGCGACCAACCGTTGCACATTCAGGATCGCCCGTGATGATAAGACCTTGTTCACGGTCGTTTTCTCACCAAGCGTTGTGCTCGTTAAGATTTTTTCTTCTTCTTCCGCAGTTGGATAGTCAACACGGATATTGAACATGAAGCGGTCGAGCTGGGCTTCTGGAAGCGGGTAGGTGCCTTCTTGTTCGATTGGGTTTTGTGTGGCGATCGTGAAGAATGGACTTGGCAGTGTATATGTATCGCGACCGACGGTGACCTGTCGTTCCTGCATTGCCTCGAGCAACGCCGCTTGGGTCTTAGGCGGTGTTCGGTTAATTTCGTCGGCCAGTAGGATGTTGGTGAAAATCGGACCCTCCACGAAGCGAAAGCTTCGCTTGCCCGCTTCGTCTTCTTCCAGCACTTGCGTGCCAGTAATGTCCGACGGCATTAAATCCGGGGTAAACTGAATGCGCTTGAACGAGACGTCCAATATTTCGGCTAACGTACTGACCATTAACGTCTTGGCCAGACCGGGCACCCCTTCCAGCAAACAGTGGCCGCGTGTGAAGATCGCTGCCAGCAGCTGTTCGACCGTTTCAGTTTGTCCCACAATAACTTTGCCCAGTTCAGCCCGCATCGTTTGTTGATGTTCAGCGAATTCGCGGAGGACGTCACCGAGATTACGTGCTGGGGCAGCAGATTGATTTGCGGGATTCGGACCGGACGAAGGTGGCGGATTAGGCGCCGGAGGAGGAGAACCGCTCATGATGGAAAAGAAACAGTCCTTTGTGCGAATGCGATTGAGATCGTGGGCCAAGCAATCAACACGGGCCTATCGGCTCGTGACTATCGCTATCTTAGACACCACAACCTGAGTGCGGGGAGGAGGGAGCTACGCGTGGTTAAACCTTGGAGAACATCAATAGCCATCCCGGTGATCCTGATCACTACTTGGATGGCCGCAATCCCAACGCGATCTTACGCTCAAGTCAATGCAGCGGCAGTGCAGCGATCGATTGATCGTGGAGTTACCTATCTTCGCAAATCGCAAAATGGGCGAGGCGGATGGGAGGAATATGGGGGGCAGTCCTGTGGCCTGTCTGCCCTCTGTACCTTAGCCCTGCTCAACGTTGGCGTGCCTCGGGATGATCCCGCGATCATCAATGCGATGCGGTATTTGCGAGGTTTTCAGCCAGGTGAAACCTACAGCGTTGCTCTGCAAACCCTTGTTTATTGCCAGATGGGTGCCGCAGGAGATCTACCGCGGATTCGTCGAAATGTCCAATTGTTGGTTGAAGAGCAATTCCAAGCGGGACGGCCTGATCGCATCGGAAGTTGGAGCTACGGCGGTGGTATGGGGAGTGGTGATCCGTCCAACGCACAATTCGCGATTTTGGCGCTGGGTGCTGCCCAAGATCGAGGGATTGAAGTTTCTGACGATGTTTTCCGTCGATCACTGGACTATTGGGTTGCCCGACAATTGAACAATGGTGGATGGAGCTACCGATCCCGCCCTGTGCCCACTGGCAGCATGACGTGCGCCGGAATCGCCTCCATCATCATCTCCCGTGGGCGATTGGGTGGTGAAAGCTCGTCGATTCAGGGCGATCAGATTCGATGTTGTGGTGGTGAAGGCGCCGCTGATGACCCTGTTGAGCGGGGATTAGCTTGGCTTGGCCGCAATTTCACACTCGACGCGAACCCCGGCGGTGATAAGTTCACTTTCTTTTATTACCTCTACGCACTCGAACGGGTGGGACGACTGTCGGGACGCCGATTGATTAATGAACATGATTGGTATCGCGAAGGTGCCGAAAAATTGATTGAGCTGCAGGACGGTTTTTCGGGCTTTTGGCCGGGAGCTGAACCGATGGAAACACGCGAGGTGGCAACCGCTTTTGCCCTATTATTTCTCGGCAAAGGTAAACGCCAGGTGGTCGCGGGACGCTTGAAATACCCGCAACGCCAGTCCCCAGGGCAGTGGAATCGGCACCCTGATTCGCTGCGTCAATTGGTTCGGCACGTTGAGCAGAATTGGCAACGTGATTTGACTTGGCAGACCATTGATGCCGCGACTGCCAAAGTTGATGACTTATTGCAAACACCCGTCTTGGTGATTAGCGGTCAGCAGTC
>JAYZAR010000156.1:0-8729 GCA_036339635.1 Planctomycetota bacterium
CAGCTTTGAATGGCAAAATGCTTCGGGTTCCTCAATATGACAGTTGCGATCACAAAGTGAGCGCAATGTCTCTACGAGCTGGTCAAGCGTAAATGTTTGACGAAATACAGCTTAATTTATCGCATTGCTCTACCCAACGTGAACTGAATGGACTCGCAACGGCCTCGTGTATTGGAAACCGCCCCACTGGCAAACAAGTTTCCCTTCCGCTGGATCGCCCATCGGCTAAACTAATGATGTGCCGGGTTTGGTAAATCGAATTTCCAATTCGGCATTCCCACCTACAAAACGCTCGGCCACTGTGATGACGCATGCATTGGCTCAGTTCGCCATCCTTCCAGTGTTCATTGGAGGAGATACACCAGCAGTGTCTCTAAACACATCGCAACACTTTCCTGGGGTAGGAAACGCTGACACCAGGAAGTTTGAGCAACAATCAAACCGCGACCTCTTTCTGCCTAAACGGATCGGTCGGTGGATACAGCCTCTGCTGCGAAAGCTTGCTTGGCTTGTCGTTTTGCCACTGACCGTGATTGGAAATCCGCTGTTTGTTTTTGGCCAGAATCCGCAAAGTCAACAGGAAACTTTCTTTGAAAACAAAATCCGCCCGCTACTCGTTAAGCATTGTGTTGAATGCCACAGCCGGGATGATCAGTCAGGTGACTTACGCTTAGATCGAAAACGTTATTTTGAACAAGGCGGGGCAGCGGGACCGGTGGTGGCACCTGGTAATCCAGACGCCAGTCGCTTAAATCAAGCAATCGGTTATCAAAACAACGATCTACAAATGCCGCCAGCCGGCAAGCTATCCCAGACAGATATCGGATTGTTCAATCAGTGGGTCAAAGATGGTGCATTCTGGCCAAACGACAAAAAACCACTCGATGTCGATCCCGACGAAATGTCAGTCGAGGAGTTCATCGCAACGCAACAACGATCCCATTGGTCATTGCAGCCAATCATCGCACCAGCAGTTCCGGCAAACATCCACCTCCCAGCTGGCTGGGCAGATTCGAACGACCTGAATTCAAATCACGAACCGACGGATATTGATCGCTTCGTACTGGCAAAACTGGCAGAAGCAAATCTGCCCCCAAACCGAAAGGCTGATCGACGTGCGCTGATTTATCGAGCTTACTTCACCTTACTAGGCCTGCCCCCTTCGTTTGAGGAGGTTCAAGCTTTCCTTGCCGACGAAAAGCCCGATGCGTTTGCAAGTTTGGTTGATCATTTGTTAGACAGCCCACACTACGGCGAGCGGTGGGCGCGTCATTGGCTTGACATCGCACGGTATGGCGATACGAAGGGTTACTTCGCTGGCAACCGCGAAACACGTTTTCCTTTCGCATTCACCTACCGCGACTATGTCATTGATGCCTTCAATCGTGATAAACCCTTCGACCAATTCATTCTTGAGCAATTGGCTGCAGATCAACTCGACCTGAAAGGACCACAACGAAAGAATCTCGCCGCCATGGGTTTACTGACGGTGGGTCGCCGATTTATGAATCGCCAACCCGACATTATCGACGATCAAATCGATGTCGTCACACGTGGATTTCTCGGGCTCACCGTCTCCTGTGCCCGGTGTCACGATCACAAATATGATCCAGTTCCAACGGCTGACTACTACTCGTTATATGGGGTCTTTGCAAGTTCCCAAGAACCCTCTGAACTGCCTTTGCTAGGAGAACCGAAATCCTCACCCGACTATGAAGCCTTCCTCGCTGCCAAAGCGGTCAAGCAGCGTGAAGTCGATGAATGGGTCGAGCAGCGTCGTGTGGAAACCGAAGTTGAATTGCGGTCTCGGGTCGCGGATTACTTAGCCCTTCTCCCTGGAGCGTTAGAAAATTTCCAGCGCGGAAAATTGAAGTTGCGGGGTGAACGTGGTCCACTGCGCCGCGGCACGGCATTGCGATGGCATCAATACCTGTCGAACCCCACCGAATCTTCACATCCAATCTGGGCACTTTGGCGTCTGCTGGCAGCGACACCCGCCGACGAATTTGCAACCCAAACACCGCTCATCTTGGAGGAGATCGAAAATAGTGCGTCTGACAACGTCAGATCGAAACCAAGCCCGCTCGGTAACGAGAAAATTCCGCAACGATTGCTCAATGCGTTAATCGACGCGAAACCACAGACGATGAACGAAGCAGCCAAAGCGATCGGAACGCAATTAGAAGCAGTCAATGCAGAGTGGGAGCATGCAAAAAAAGACAACTCGACCCTTGAGCGTTTAATCGATGACGACGCCGAATGGTTGCGGCAGGTGCTTTGGACGCCTGGTTCGCCGACTTCGTTAAGCCGCGACATGATGATCGCCTACCTCAATCAAAGTGAGCGAAACCAGTACAACCAACTCGTCAACAAAGTCAATGGCGTCGAAGTGAATCATCCCGGCGCACCGCCACGCGCGATGGTAATGGTTGACAAGCCAAATCCCATCGAACCAGTGATATTCCGTCGTGGCGTTGCGAGCAACCGTGGCGATCCGGTTCCGCGTCGGTTCTTGCAGGTGCTCGCTCATGTCGACGGGGGGCAACCATTTAAGCACGGAAGTGGGCGTTTGGAGTTGGCACGCGCTATCGCGAGTCCCAACAACCCTCTCACAGCCCGCGTCCTCGTCAATCGGATTTGGCAACATCACTTTGGTGAAGGCTTGGTTCGCACCCCAAGTAATTTCGGCAATCGAGGCGAGCGTCCATCTCATCCCAAGCTCCTGGATTACTTAGCGGCTGAATTCATCGCCGATGGCTGGTCGATCAAACGTTTGCAGCGGAAAATCATGCTTTCTGCGGTTTGGCAACAATCCAGTGAGCTTCGGGGCGAACCGATGAAAATTGACCCTGAGAATCGACTACTGTGGCGCATGCCGCGACAGCGTTTGGAATTCGAACCTTTACGAGATCGCTTGCTGGTTGCCGCAGGGCGTTTAGATGATCGTGTTGGCGGGCGCTCCGTGATGATCCACCAAGACGCCACCCGACGCGGGCTTTATGCCTACATTGACCGCGAGGATTTGCCGGGGTTACTTGCCAGCTTTGATCTTCCTAGTCCCGACGCAAGTCAGGCGCAACGAACAAAAACGACAGTTCCACAACAAGCGCTTTATCTCATGAATTCCGCTTTCGCCATTCAACAGGCAAAAGCATTGGCTGACCGTACCAAATCGCCGTCCGCAAAGGCTGAGACCAACGGCGGGGAATCAGCGGATTCCACCAACGTTTCTTCGTCAAATGTCGCTGCGGAACGGATCCGACAAATGTATCGATTTGCCTTATCACGCGAACCGAACCAGCAGGAATTACTCGCTGCGATCGAATTTGTTGATCCGACTGCGGTAGAAATTTTTCGCCGTGAGCAAGGTGAAGATCCTGCGGAACAACCACGCTGGCGTTTTGGTTACGGATTATGGGACCAAAAGACGCACCAAGTAAGGTTCACCGCACTTCCATATTTTAGCGGTCGATCCTGGCAAGCGTCGAAGCAATTTCCCGACCCGGAGTTGGGTTACCTACAGCTTTCAGCCGGTGGCGGTCATCCAGGTTCCAGTGATCAAATCAACACAATTCGAAGATGGATCTCTCCAATTTCCGGAAGCGTTTCCATCAAAGGCCGAATCAAACATCCCACTGAAAAGGGTGATGGGGTCTCGGCAACAATCATCCATTCACGATCCGGTATTCTTGGCGAATGGACCGCGTTTAACACCGAAGTCGAAACAACGGCGACACGTCTAAAAATCAAAGTTGGTGACACCATTGATTTTGTTGTCGGATGCATTAGCGGGCCAAGTTTCGACAGCTATTCATGGGCGCCGACAATCGAATTGCTCGAGTCTCTCGAGTCGGATCAATCCTTGGTTCACTGGCCAGCGGGGCACGTTTGGAACGCATCAACGGACTATGCCGAGTCATCAAGACGCATCACGATAAGTTCAAATCGAGAGGAATTGGATCCTTGGTGCCAGCTAGCACAAGTCTTGTTGCTCTCAAATGAATTCGCATTTGTCGATTAAAAACCACCAACCGAAATACGCGAGAAACTCGGAGCCGAACAATGGCTGACTCGTTGTCTCTTTTGAATCGATTGCCGACGACGCGACGCGACTTTTTGCGGCGTAGCGGTATCGGCTTGGGGACGCTTGGGCTTGCTGGTGTAATGTCGGACGATATCGTGTCCGCAGGCACCAATCCAATGGCCCCTAAACAACCTCAATTTCCGGGCAAAGCAAAGGCTGTGATCCACCTTTTTTTGAACGGTGGGCCCTCCCAGGTCGATACGTTTGATCCCAAGCCGATGCTTGATCAATTCCATGGAAAAACAATTCCATTAAACCTACGTACTGAGCGAGAAACAGGTGCCGCCTATCGCTCCCCTTTTCAATTTAAGAAATACGGTGAAAGCGGCATCGAAGTCAGCGAGCTCTTCTCAGAGGTGGGCGAAATGATTGACGACGTATGCGTCATTCGTTCGATGCACGCCAATGTGCCAAACCATGAACCCTCCTTGATGCTGATGAACTGCGGGAATTCGCAGTTTGTTCGGCCCGCATTCGGATCATGGGTGACATATGGGTTGGGCAGCGAAAATCAAAACTTGCCTGGCTTTATCGCAATGTCCCCTGGCGGCTATCCAATCAAAGGCGCCGAAAACTGGCAAGCCGCCTTCTTGCCAGGCGCCTATCAAGGAACCTACATCGACAGCAAGCATCAACAAATTGAAAAACTGATTGCGAACATCCGCAATACCGCTGGACTGGGACGCAACGAGCAGCGGCGTCAACTTGATCTGCTGCAAAAACTGAATGCACAGCACCAACAAAAGCGGCAGCAAGATGCAGATCTCGAGGCACGAGTGCAAAGCTTTGAATTGGCCTATCGAATGCAAATGGAAGCGACCGATGCCTTCGATGTCAGTCAAGAACCAAAACATGTTCGCGAAATGTACGGCGACTCCGTGCAGGCCAAGCAGATCTTGATCGCAAGGCGATTAGTTGAACGCGGTGTCCGATACATTCAACTCTGGCATGGGGCAGGTCAACCCTGGGACAGTCACGATAAGATCGAAGCGAATCACCGCAGGTTGGCTGGCGAATGCTCCCAAGCCATCGGTGCATTACTAAAAGATCTGAAACAGAGATCGATGCTCGACGAAACGCTGGTGATCTGGGGTGGTGAATTTGGACGAACCCCAACCGTCGAACTACCAAAAGCCGGCGCAAATGCGGGGACCAACAGCGGACGCGACCATAATCACCACGGATTTACTATGTGGTTAGCAGGGGGCGGAGCCAAAGGTGGATACGTTCACGGTGCGACGGATGAATTTGGATTCCAGGCGGTTGAAAATCGTGTTCACGTCCATGACCTGCATGCAACCGTCTTACATTTACTCGGTTTCGATCATGAGAAACTGACGTACAGGTACGCCGGCCGGGATTTTCGACTCACCGATATCCATGGTCGCGTCGTTCACGACATCATTACGTAATGACGCTGCTTGAATTCTGTATTCATCCTCTTCAGGCCAGTTACGGCCCTCCCGCCAGATCGTTTCAACTTCCACGATAACACTGGGTGCGGAACCTTGCGCGGTCGTCCTCCAATTAGACGAAAAAGCGGTTGACCAAAATCTGCTCGCGGGCGGTGCAAAAGGAACTGCCGTCATCTACACACAAACAATGCAACCCACACACATCATTCGCAAAGTGATGATTCGACTGGATGCTTGGATGAATTACATTCGGCCGTGAGGCTCAGTTCAAGCAGCTAATAGCCGACGACCTGTGGTCAGCCATTGCCAGACGATGCACCCAATCGGCCCTTTCGCATGCTTCCCTTCCATTCGCCTGTCGAGCACGGTATCACCAGATAACGTCCAGACCCGAGATTGGGGCCAAACGCTCGCCGCGTTCAAGAATCCTTCTCTTTGCCCAGCAATTCGCGAATCTTCGCCTCGATTTCATTTGCAGTCGCTTCACCCGCTCCCGTCTTCACAAGCTGCACGACCCCTTGTTGGTCAATTAGGACGACATGTGGAATTCCCCGCACACCATATTCTGAAGACATTTCGCTATTCTTCGGTGTAACCATGACGGGATGCTGAAGCTGGTGGTGTCGCAAGAAATTGTCAATTGATTCTCGCTCGTCCTCGGGAGCGACTTCTTCCGACGCCCGAGAAGCCCGTGATGTTTCCTCATCCCAACGGAAGTTGTAGTACTGCGTCACGCCAACAATCTCGAACCCCTCTTCACCATATTCTTCCCGCCAGTCACGCAAATGAGGGAAGGTAGCTATACACGGTCCGCACCACATCGCCCAAAAATCGATCAATACCACCTTCCCTTGGAGTGACTCTCGGTCCAGTTCGAAGACGTTCACCCAGCCATCAACATCCCACTCGGGCGCTTCCTTGCCTACGAGTGTCGACACCGGTTTCGCAGCTGACATTCGCTCTCTATGCAATACAAGCCGCCGAAGAATTGCATTGACTGAGCGATTCTTCAGGGCCAACGTATTCAAACGGCTCACCGCCTCGTCGATCCGCTTTTTGGTTTCGTCTGGCTCGTCTTGCTTCCACTGAGTGATCATCAGGTATTCAACTTCAGCAAAACCCGTTTGAACTGACATGGATTCGGGGAAAACATCCAATGCGGTAGCTACTGCAGTTCCCAGATAATCGATGGCTTTATCGCGCCAAAGATCATTCGCGGGATCGTTTGACGTCAGTAACCGCAAAGTTCTAATCAGGGCCTCAGTCACTTCGACCGACTGGGAGGCCGAACTAGAGAGTTTGTTAATCGTCGACTCCACGATTTCCTTCGCCGTCTGTTCGCCTTCGCCCTTGCGGGCCAATAACTGGGCTTGCAGCACAGACATCTGAGACCACGGAATCAAATGATTCACATCCTCTGATTTCGCCGATGACAGCGCCTCAAATCCCCGGTCGACGGCGTCACGATAGGCCTTGAATTTACCGGAATCCTCTGCCACCTGCTCGAAGGTTTGGATGGTCAACGGGATTCCGTAGCGATTCGTTTCCTGCTCTAGATGCGCGATCTGGAAATCGATTAATCGGTTGAGCTGCACATTTGCTCGGTCGAACTTTCCTTCTGCTGACCAACGTGTTGCGAGACTTTCGCGCAACACATTTAGATCTGCGGAATCTGGAGACTTGGCAATCAATTCCTCAAGATAGGCTTCCGCATCAACGAGATCTTCGGACATTCGCTCTCGAAGCTCATTGTGCAGCCGGCGAAACTCCTCAATGCCTAAATCCTGCGCCTGAGCGGTTGCTCCTGTTTGAAAAACTCCCTGGCAACACACCAAGACGAGTGACCAACTAACGCATAGCAAACAGACAGCAGTAGGCGAGAAACGCAACGGGTTCAACATGCCGACTTCCTTTCAATCGGTAACTTGCAAATGACATGCTCCAAGAACGCCATATTCTACACATTCAATCGCTCGCTGCCGCTCCGGCGATACGTGATTGATCATCAAATCGAAGCAAATCAAGCAAACCAACCTAGCATAGCCGAATATTCCGCTCGGATAATTTCCGCAAAACGCAAGTATTCCCGCGTTCAATCGTTTGATTGTGAGAAACGGCACCATGCAAATTCGCGCACAGACAATACCGCCAGTGCGAACACCCAGCGGAGGTTCCCTAAGTCCCCGTGTAAAGAACGCCTACCGGGGTAGGCTTCAGAGTCGTCATCCTCGCAAGACAGAAGATGCAATCCAAGAGCGTATTGCCTCCGGCGACCATGCATTGTCTGCCAGTACTGAAGGAAGCAATCCCCACAGACTACTGCCGAAAACTTGAGCTAAGGACAACCTCCCGCATCAATGCCCGCAATTTGAATTGTTGATCACCTGACTTTTCGACAATCTCGTCGATGGTCAAGCTCTCGCCCGGCAGCAATTCTCGAGCCACGGCGAACCGGAGTAAGTGTTTGGTAAATGCTCGAATGAAGACACGATTCTCGCGCATCAAAGCTTCCTTGAAATCCAGCACATTGCCAAAGTCATGTTTACGTAACAGGGTGCCAGCAACGTCGACCTCACGTCCATTTTGATACCGATCTCGCCAGCGACCGGTGATGTCATAATTTTCCAACGCGAAACCAAGTGGATCCAAACGATTGTGACAACCGGCACACGACGCGTTTTCGCGATGCACGGCAAATTGCTCGCGTATGGTCAAATTTTTGTCCGCGTTCTCTTCATCGAGGGGGGGAATATCATTCGGCGGCGGATTGGGTGGGTCATTCAAAATCACTTCGATCACCCAAACACCTCGCGCAACAGGATGCGTTCGTTTTTGCCCAGATGTCATGCTCAACATTGCCGCGTTGGTAATGATCCCCCCATAACGCTGGTCACTCAGTTCGACGAATCGGAATTCACGAGACTTTAGCTGACGTTTCAAATCCTGTTCGTATTCGCGTCGAACTTGCTCGACAGCTTTATTCAGATCGATATTTGCCGGAACTGCCGCTAAATCCTGACGCGTTCGCTCCAGCGATTCCAGAAGTTCTTGCCGACGTCCTCTTTGCTGATCGTTCAGATTCGCTAGCAACTCAGCGGTGGAAATAAAATTTCCACTCGACGCGACTGCCGCTTCGATCTCGTCATCGGTCAGCGCCCGATCGTAGAACCTTGCGCGATCAATTTTGACCGCCAAATATTTGTTGCCTCCCGCAGGCAAGTGCCGCAGGC
>JAYZAR010000157.1:0-3266 GCA_036339635.1 Planctomycetota bacterium
TGATTTAATTCGAGTAGTCAGCCATCAAAAACGAAAACACCGGAATGACTTACGTTCCGGTAGCAAGTGCTGCCACATCCAATATTTTACGGCCCGTACTCATGTTGCATTTGGCTAGCCTTTCACGAGCACGAGTGATGAGACTGGCAAAGAGTATTTGATAAGAGAGATACCCAACCTCGCCCCATTGATTGAACGTTGTTTAGACTTAGAGCAATCCCTGACGCCACTTCAAGTTGCCAACCGCCGTATGCCTCGACGCGAATGTTTCAGGCACTGAAAGAGAAGCAAGTGACCTTCCCCCATAAGTTTGCACCATTGTGAGTGAGAGAACCTTGATCGGGCTAACCACCCGGAAAGGACTTTCAGAATGCCCTAGAAACGTCCCGCAGTGGACCAGATCGTTGCCAAATTTCGTAAATCCGACGTCAAACTTGGTAAGGGCAAGCAGGTGCCCGAAATTTGCAAACTGCTAGCGGTCACCGAACAGACGTATTCTCGCTAGCGTCAGAAGTACGGTGGCATGAAACCAGAGATGGCCAAGCAGCTGAAAGCGTTGGAGAAAGAGAACACAAGGCTGAAGAAGATGGTCCCCAAGCAAGCTCTTGATATGGAGATCCTCAAGGAGGCTGCCAAGGGAAACTAGCAAGCCCTGAACGTCGCCGACAGTGTCTACCGTGCGTAAACGTTTGGGTCGAGAAAGAGTCTCGGAACATCGTGCCTGCCGCGTTCTTGGACAGCCACGCAACACCCAACGATATCAGTCGCATCAGGTGAACGACGAACCGTGTCTACTCCGTGAGATGCGTTTACTCGCTCGTCGAAGGCCTCGCTTTGGATCGCGACGCAATTAGCAGTTGTTGACGCAGCGAGGTTGGACAGTGAACGAGCAACGCGTTCATCGTCTTTGGAAGCGGGAATATATGCAATTCCCACGAAAACCGCATCGCAAGCGACGCTTTCCTGTCGGGCGTGAGAACGGTTGCGTGCGTCACCACGCCCGGTACAAGAATCATGTGTGGTCTGACGACTTTGTGACAGATCGGACCGCGAATGGTCGTCAACTTCGGTTGCTGGCAATGATCGACGAGTGCACATGATAATGTCTGTCGATCGAAGTGAGCCGTTCGTTTACCGCTCAAGATGTGATAGGTGTTTTGCAGCATCTGTTCGCCGGATGCGGTACCCCGAATACATTCACAGTGACAACGGCCCAGAGTCCGTATCCGAGAAAATTTGCCGTTGGCTGAAAGAAGCCGATGTCAAAACACTGTTCATCGCCAAGGGCAGCCCTTGGGAGAACGGCGACGTCGAATCGTTCAACGGCACGTTTCGCGATGAGCTACTCAACCGTGAAATCTTCCTGAGCTTCGAGGAAGCACGTTGGGTGATTGATCGCAGGCGACTCGACTACAACCATCACCGAATCCACAGTTCATTGGATTATCAAATCCCTGCTGCATATGCTGCGGGCTGTATTCTTCCGGCTTCGGCTACACCTCAGCCTCCAGAACACAGCAGCTTTACCAACCCCAATTCTCTCACTCAACCTGGTGCAAAAACTGGCGGGTAGTCAGTCTTTAGTTGCACGGTTTCCTTGAAAAAGGCCACAACCGACAGAAAACCGACCGTGATCGCTGTTGATCAATGAACAAGATCCAGTCACCGTACCAGCCGCGTCACAAAAAGTGAGAGTCGCCATCGCATTCAGTCCTTTCTCCGAATCGAACGCCACCCCATTCCATTCATAGCCGTGTATTTTACCGGTGTTTTACTCCATTTACTGGTAGCTGTGCCAAGTTCAAGAAATCTGCCGTCGAGTTTTCCACGCGCAGTTCAATGCATGAACAATTCTCGAAACGCGGACTCCGTTGAATGCCACCCTTCTGCCGATCCAATAAGAGCCAAGATCAGACCATGCCGACCAAATTGATTTTTGATGGAACCGACCCAGCCAGTGATCCCGGTCTACAGGCATCGGTGGATTGCAGGTGAATCGTGGATCTGACAGGATGGACGGTTCCATCGAAATAACGTTTCATGAGGCTACTTTCTTGTCCACAACTGCCGTCGAATTGCACCAAGTTATCAAACGTTTCTCTGGCCAATCCGTTGTCGACGAATTGGACCTCAACGTCCCGACTGGATCGATCTATGGTTTCATTGGCCCGAATGGGTCGGGAAAAACCACAACCATGCGTCTGATCTTGCGGATTTATCAACCCGACTCGGGGCACGTCGAGGTGCTTGGCAGTCGCGATGTCAAAACCGCCGACCCGCGTGTTGGCTACCTGCCGGAGGAGCGAGGACTCTATCGGCGCATGACAGTCCGGCAGATTCTGCGCTATTTCGCAGCGTTGAAAGGTGTCCGTCGTCCGGGTTCATTAATCGATGATTACCTCGAACGAATGGAAGCCACTTCATGGCAAAAGAAACGGATTGAACAACTCTCCAAAGGAATGGCTCAAAAGATCCAGTTCATCGTGGCGTTAATTGCCGATCCGGAATTGGTCATCCTAGATGAACCCTTTAGCGGATTGGATCCCGTGAATCTGGACTTAATACGCAACATCGTTTTGGAACTTCGCAATCGTGGCACCACTGTGATTTTCAGTACTCACGATATGTCGCAAGCCCAGCAAATGTGCGATCGCGTGTTCATGATCTATCGCGGAAAAAAAGTACTTGATGGCACCATCGATTCGATTCGCCAAAGCTACGGGAAATGCATGATCCGAGCAAAAATCGCAGACGGCGCGTCAATCCCAGCAGGTTTACCCGGTGTGTTAGACCAGACGGCTGAACAAGGTTTTTTTGACTTTCGTTTGAATTCTGAATCCGAGCGACAAAACCTGCTGAACCATCTCACTCAAATCGGGGATGTGGAGCACTTTGAAACAGTCCGCCCAACGTTGCATGACATCTTTGTCCAAATTGCCAAACCGAAATCCTCTGAAATTGATACCGCAGAGGTAATCCAATGAGAAAAGTTCTTGCGATTGCCCGCCGCGAATTTACTGCAATGGTCGTGACAAAGACCTTTGTTTTCTCGCTAGTGATGATGCCAATTTTGATGGCCGGCGGTTTGTTTTTAATTCCGGCACTCACAAAATTGAGTGGCACGAAAGAACGGCGTATCATTGTTGCGGTTGCCACCGATGCATTGTTCGATGCCATTCAACAAGCCGCGGAACAACGCAACGCAGCACTCGCCCAATCGATGACCAGCGACTCCGACAATGAATCGGTTGACCCGATGCTGGGGG
>JAYZAR010000158.1:0-79914 GCA_036339635.1 Planctomycetota bacterium
TAAGTTCTTGCATGGGGCCGCCATCTTGGAACACAAAGGCGTCATGTACGCCAACTGGGCCAATAGTCCGGTCAACGAAAATGGCCCGCATGAAACACTGCAAGGGAGAAGATCATCCGATGGGGGCGCTACGTGGACCGAACCAGAAATTATCGGTGCCGGTTTTGAAGGACAGGAACGACACAGTCATGGAGTGTTATTCGCGCATCAGGGTGAGGTCTGGACCATTGGCGCGAGATTTGGTGTCGGCAGGAAGGGACGTAGATTCAATGGTCTGCAAGCTGAAGCGTTTGTGTTGAATCCGGCTACGGATCGTTGGGACTCACGGGGAATCGTGATGGATAATTGTTGGCCGTACGACGAACCGGTTCGTATGCCGGATGGGAATTTCATTACCGGAGGCCAGGATAAAGATGGCTTGCCCGTGGTGGCAATCAGCCACGGCGATAATCTGCTGAAGTGGGATTCGGTGTTGATTCCTTATGATAGGCGACTTCAGCCCAGCTATGCCGAGACGACCGTGTGGTCCCAAGGCGATCGTGTCATCGCGATCATTCGTGGCGGTGAGGGAGTTGCCTGGGTATCTGTGAGTAGCGATTGTGGTCGTACCTGGTCGAAAGCGAAGCCAAGTAATTTGCCAATGCCTCGTTCTAAAGCGTATCTGGGCAAGCTAAGTACGGGTCAGCTTTACCTGCTGTCTAATCTCAAGAATCGCGACACGCTGGTCGTCTCGGTTAGCCGCCCTGGTGAACAGACCTTGCGTCAGATGTGGCGAATTCGACACGGCAAATCAACTCCGCCACGATTCGCCGGTGCTGCCAAAAGCGAGCAATGGTCTTATCCCTACGGCTACGAGCATGAGGGAAAATTGTACGTGGTGTATTCGGTTGGTAAAGAAGAGTGTGGGCTGTCAGTCTTACCGATTTCATCACTCGCCACGGATGACTCATCGAAAAATCCCACCGAGTGAATGCGACACCACTGCGAGTTTGGGAATCGTAGGTTGCGACGCAGCCGTCACCTGGTTTGGCTCGGCTGCCTTTCTGTCGGCCATCAGCGTCCCAAGCGAACGAGCCATTCCACTCGCTGTCAGGGAGATGAACTTCCTCAGGTGTTGATCTTTTGGAATGGTCACTGGGTCTCGTGACGCGGAAGTCCGGTTTTGAAATTTGGGTTATCATGTCGTAACTTATTTCCAGTTCCGCCGATGATTACCACTATGAGAACTTATTTCTTCATCACTTATTTCATTGCACTCCTGTGTTTTTTCGATCTGATTGCGATGTCGTCGTCGGTTCGATCGGAGGAGGTTGACGCAACCCGATTTGAACGTGTACCGGTCGCCACCAATTTGATGCGACCCATGGAGCTTGATATTGCGCCGGATGGAAAGATTTTTTTGATCGAGCTGGAAGGTGTCGTCAAGTTAATTGATCCACGCACGTCGGCAGTTGATGTTGTCGGAAAGTTGACGGTAACAACTGAGCAAGAAAATGGATTGATTGGTTTAGCATTGGATCCGAAGTTTTCGGAGAACCACTGGTTGTACTTGCAATATTCGCCGTCTGATTTCTCCGGGCAGCATGTCAGTCGCTTTACTTTTTCAGACGGCAAGATTGATCTGAGTAGTGAAAAAATACTGTTCAAGTATGAGGAGCAGCGTCAGCAATGTTGCCACCATGCTGGTTCGCTTGAGTTTGGTCCGGACGGATGTTTATTTATCGGAACTGGAGACAACACCAACCCGTTCAATGACTCGCAAGGTTACGCGCCGATCGATGAAAGAAAAGATCGAGGGCCTTGGGATGCCCAGCGAACTGCCGGCAACACCAAAAACTATAACGGCAAGGTGTTACGTATTCGACCGGAAGCCGACGGGACTTACTCGATACCAGACGGGAACTTGTTTCCCCCGGACGGATCGATTGGTCACCCAGAGATTTATGTGATGGGTTGCCGAAATCCGTGGCGCATCAACGTCGATCAAAAAACAGGATTTCTTTACTGGGGCGATGTTGGTCCGGATGCGGGCCAGGATGGTCCTAGAGGGCCGCGCGGTTATGACGAGATCAACCAAGCAAGAGTTGCAGGCAATTTTGGTTGGCCGTACTTTATCGGAGATAACTTTGCTTATGGTCTCGTCGACTTTTCAACCGGTGAGATTGCGCCCGCACAAAATGCGGCAGCGCCGCGAAATCGATCTGTCAACAATAACGGAGCAACCAAGCTTCCGCCTGCGATGCCAGCGCTTGTTTATTATCCCGGCAGCGGAAGCGAAAAGTTTCCAGCGATGGGGTCGGGTGGACGTACGGCCTGTGCAGGGCCTGTTTACTACTTCGACAATGCACCATCTTCGAGCAGGCGTTTTCCTGAGATTTATGATCGAACGTTGTTCGCCTATGAATGGTCTCGCAGCATGATCTACGCGGTACATCTGGATGCAGATTCGAACCTTGAAACGGTTGAAAGATTTTTACCCGGGATGAAGTTTTCTCGTCCTGTCGATTTACAGTTTGATCAAGAAGGATCACTCTACATCGTCGAATATGGTGAAACTTGGGGCGTCAACCCCGACGCTCAATTGGTCCGGATCGATTATCAACGCGGCAACCGAGTCCCGGTCGCGGTGGCCACTGCTGAGAATGCTATCGGGCGGGAGCCCTTGGCGGTTGAGCTTGATGCAACGGGATCGAGCGATCGTGATGGCGAATCATTGGAATACCGCTGGACAGCCGTACGGGCTGGAAATGAAGAGGTTGAGGCTCGTTTGATCGGGACAGAGATGCGAACCACTGCGGTCTTCGACGAGCCGGGTGTTTTCACGGTCCGTCTCGAAGTTCGCGATGACGAGGGCGCATCGAGTGAGATCACGTTACCCGTCATTGTTGGTAATTCTCGCCCTGTGGTGGAGTTTGTCGAGCCACAGGATGGTGATTTTTTTCAACCCGGTGTCGCGATCGAATACAAGGTCGTTGTACATGATGATGAGGATGGAACAAGCGATCCAGATGACGCCGAAGAGGACGGTAAACACTTCATCGAGGCGGGTGCTTCGATGAGGGTTGGCGTCGAAGCGATGCCGTTGGTGCCAAATTCAGGTGAGGCGAATGACGATCCAGGTCTTACGCTGATCAAGAAAAGTGATTGTTTAAATTGCCATGCAATGAACCGTCCCCTCGTGGGGCCAAGCTTTGTTCAGATCGCCGACAAATATCGGGAGCAGCCGCATCAGTTTGCTCAGTCAGTTAAACGTGTGCTGAACGGTTCAACGGGAGTTTGGGGGAAAATCGGTATGCTTCCGCACCTGCAGCATTCACCTGCAGAGGTTCAGGAAATGGTTGAGTATGTCTATTCAACCAAGGCCGGCGAATTGTATCCCAACGCCAGGGGATTTCGGAATGAATTGCTACCGCCGGAGGATGCAGACCGAGTGATCTTGGAGGCGAGTTATGTTGATCTTGGACGCGGGCAGATTCCCAAACTCATCGGCGTTGGAAGTCTGACGTTGCGGAGTCGCCACCTGCAGGCGGAATCAGCAGATGCATTCGCGGGTACTCGACCGCTTAATTCGAACAAGGCTGAGGGGAATATCTTCATGGGCGCAATTGATCATGATGGGTTCTTACGGTTCAATCGAGTTCGCCTTGATGGAATTGATCGCATCAATGCCAAGGTGGCGAGTGCTGGAGCGGGCGGTGTCATTGAAGTTCGTCGGGATCGTACCGACGGAGACCTGATTGGACAGGCCACCGTCAGAGTGAATGGCCATTGGGAGGAATTTTATGATCTGCAGATTCCGTTGGAAGCCTCAGAAGGATTTCATGATCTTTTCTTGGTCTTTAAGAACGAACAGAACCGTGGCGGGCTCATGAATGTCGATTCAATTAGCTTTGAGGATTGATTACTTTGTCGCGGTAAGCCCGGTGCCGCTGTGGTTTGAGCTCTTTGGGGAATGGTTAGGCGTCTGGTGACCAGATCGCAGGCGGAGGCAAGCGTCACGAACTGACGCGGATTGTTCCTTATCGCGTCGACGAAATAGTTGCAATTGATTTCCGTGGTGGGTTTATTACCCATTGGTTGTTGCTGATTGTTCAATCATTGCTTTAGTTCTGAGATTTCCCTGCGTGAAGCTTTTGCCCGCTTGCTGGCATTGAGTCGATTGCCTTTCGGAGCATCCTTCTGGCTCGTTCAGCAGGATGGTCGGATTCGCGGTTTGGTGGAATCGGGTTTTTCTCGTAACGATCGGCGACAGCGTACAGCGTTCCATCGGTGTAAAGTTTGTACTCCTGGTTTTGAGCCCAGATGATCTCGTTGTTGTTCACGCCCCCGCCGTGAGCTTTGGCTGCCGGTTGAAATTTTGGGTAGTAGTACTGGAAAATATATTTGCGCGGATTTCCATTCTGCCCGAGGCATTGTGGCCAAAAGCTGCGGCCGTCGAGTTCCACGTCGGGTAGCTTGGCACCAGAGATATTGGCGAGTGTCGGCAAAACGTCTGAGAAATCGACCAAGTCGTTGCAGATCAATCCGGGCTGAATCGTGCCCGGCGCGTTAATGATCAAGGGCGCATGGGACCCTGCCTCGGTTGCATAGGCCTTTTCTCCCACCCGTTGTTCGCCTGGAAATGGATAGGTCAAGCTGCGGCCGGTGCCATTGTCTGTGGTGTAGATGACAATCGTATTCTCTCTCAAACCCATCGCTTCGAGTGAGTCGATAATGCGACCAACGCATTTGTCTGCGTATGCCGTCATGTCCTGAAAGTTATCCAACGGGGTGGCTTTCCTATTCGCTGGCTTAGGCTTGCTGTCTGGAGTCTTCAGGAACGGTGAGTGTACAAGCACCATGGGGTAGTAGACAAAAAAAGGGTCGCTCTTGTGTTGGCCGATAAAATCAATGATGTAATCGGTAAAGATATCTGGCCCGTAGTCCTCTTCGTCGGTCTCCAGCAATTTACCGTCACGCATGATGCTCGGATTCCAAAACCGTGCGCGTTCAGTCCCTGGGTAGTTCCACAAGCAATAAGTGTCGAATCCACATTCGGGAGCAAGAGACCCGTTCGGAGCCCCGTGCAATTGCCACTTACCAGCGACTGCCGTTGCATAGCCAGCTTTTTTTAGCATCGTGCCGAAGGTCGTCTCGGTCTTATCCAAGGTCCCAAACGCCACATAATTACGGACGTTGTCTCGGCCGGTCATAATCTTGACGCGACTGGCGGTGCAAACCGGTTCCGAATAACAGTGCGTGAAACGGATTCCGGATCGCGCGAGTGCATCGAGTCTCGGCGTTGTGAAGAAACGGCTGCCATACGATCCATAGTTATCGACGGCTGAGTCGTCCGCCATGATCAGAATGATATTGGGCTTTGATGTCGTCGCCATCGATGGGACGCAACCAAGTAGCATCACGACTGCGATGATCAGCCATCGAACAGGAGATACGATCTTTGTCATTCTGAAGTGGTTCATGTCAAAATCTCGCTCGTGGTTTCCGTGCTTTGGTCGATTGGTAGGCCAGCCTGCTGCATGAGTGTCAGCCAGTAATTGTCGATCAGTTGAACGTTGAAGGCGCCCCAAGCCTCTTGCCTTAGTCTATTTGGTGATCCGAGAGTTTTGGAAAGACATCCCTGGGGTTGTCATTGCAGACGTAAAAATTTTGCTGATTTGCCGACGAGATTAAAGCTTATGGGCTATGGGCTGCTGGTTCGAAATCTCGTAGCCCTGCTCTGCTCTCTTGGTCGCTGATCTCACTGCCGAATGCCCGTTGTGTTTGCTTGCTTTGGGCTGCGCAGTGGCAAGTGGTTGGGAGGAATTGGTTTGTTTTCAGGGAATGACGGGCTTTATCTGACCGCTTGGGTCAGTCGAGCGATGATTGGTGAGCGTGGCGATCGGATTCTGATTTCCACACGGACGCGAGTTCGTTTAGTTTTTGAGGCATTTCGTCGGCAAGGTTTTTCATCTCCAAAGGATCCTTTTGCAAGTTGTAGAGTTCCCAAGTGAACTTCTTGTCGACCTTCGTAGCCACGATCTTCCAATCGCCTTGCCGTAAGGCACGACCTCGGCTGTGATCAAAAAATGTCATCTTTCGGCCGTCATGGTCTTTCCTGCCGAATGCATCCACGAACGATTCACCGTCCATCTGGATTGGTGGTGCGGCCGCTACGGGAGTATTCGTTACCTCGAGTACGGTTGGCATAATATCGACCAAATGTGAGACAGCTCCGACAAGTCCACCGGTGCGCTGGATACCTCGTGGCCAATGGGCGATCATTGAGGTTCGGATGCCACCTTCATAATCGAATTGCTTGAAGTAGCGGTAGGGAGTGTTCGATGCATTGGCCCACCCGTAGCCATAGCTCTGGTAGGTATCCTCGGGGCCCGGCATGATCGTGGGCAGGTTGCCTGGTCGCATCTTGCGTCCAGCCCGAGTTTGCTTTGGCAGGTAATCCCCTTTTCGACCTGGCGTGTACTCAACGTGACAGCCGCCATTGTCGATGGTGAAAAAGATCAATGTATTTTCGAAGCGATTGGTTTTTTTCAACGCGTCAATGATGCGGCCGATTCCCTTATCCATGACCGTGATTTGCGCGGCGTACACTTCCATCCGTCGTTGTTGCCACGCTTGGTTGCCTGTCTCGTTCCAGGCAGTAACGGTTGGATGCCGAGGGGAAAGTGGCGTGTCTGCTGGAACAATTCCCATGAGTTTCATCTTGGCCAATCGTTGCTCGCGAAGTTTGTCCCAGCCGATTGCATATTGGCCCGTGTATTCGGTGATGTCGGACTCTTTCGCGTGCAGCGGCCAGTGAGCAGCCGTGTAGGCGACCGAAAGGAAAAGTGGATAATCCGGTTTTGCCTCGCGAATCATACGGGTGGCTTCATGGCTGATCGCGTCGGTGATGTAGTAGCCCGGATCGTCGATCGCCTCCTGTTCAATGTTTTCGCGGTTGCGAGTCAAGTGAGCGGGTGCGAAGAAACTAGCGGCTCCGCCAAGAATCCCATAAAACTCGTCGTAACCACGATCCACCGGAAATACATCGTACTTCTTTCCGGCAAGGTGCCATTTACCGGACATCCGTGTTTGGTAACCATTGCGTCGTAGCGCTTCGGGCAAGGTTTCGCAGCGTCGATGGAGTCTTCCATCGACCATTGACGTTTTGTGAAAAACACCGGTGAGCAGTGAAGCGCGGGAGACCCAACACATGTTTTCGCTGTAGAAGTTCGTAAAACGAAGGCCACCCCTGGCGAGGGCGTCTAAATTTGGTGTGCGAATCTCACCTCCAAAACAACCAATATCTGAATAGCCCATGTCATCCGCCATGATGATCACGACATTTGGTTGATCCGCATCAGCGACCATCGGATTGCAGGTAACGCAAACCAAAGCGATAGCGATCCACGGTATTTTCATTGTGAGAACCTGAGGGATTGAAGTAATTCAATGATTGTTGTCATGGCTGCATCGGTTAGCACCGCAGCAAATCCGCTGAATTTTTTATGGCGTTTGTTTTGATTATCATCTCCTTGGCCAATCCGAATGCGGATGGTGAAACCAGGCAGGGTTCGGATACGATTTGAAGATCAGCTTTCAGGAACGGAGTGAACGGTGAGGTAGACCTCTTCGCTGAACGGTTGGCCATCGGCGTCCGAAAAGTCCATTTCGATATGGACTTGGTCACAGGATTTCAAATTGGGGGTGTGGAGGATCAGGGTTCGTTTGTTTTCTGAAAGATCAATCGATGCAATTCGCAATTTGTCGCGGCCTTTTTTTCCGGGATTCAACACTGAAAATTGATCCGACCCATATTTGCGTGACCACAGATAATCCCACATCTCAGCATCCCACGAGTCAGGGTCGAAAGCCTCGTTCGAGAGCTCAAAGTTGAAAGTGAGTTCGATGCCGTTGGGGACGACGCGAACTTGGTCAATTATTCGGACTTGGTTACCGGTATAGCGAAGGCGTTGCAGGCAGCCATCTTTTCCGCCTTTGGGTCCCTGCCATCCGGAAAGTCCTGTGCCGTACACTTGTCCGTCCGTGGGGTTTATCCGCAACCGCATCACACCGGCCTGCCATTGATGAGGAAGGCTGACAATTGATGATTGCATCATGCCATCGATTTCTTGTAATGACATGTAGTACAGCCAACCTTTGCCGAACGACGAATGAATTAAACGTCCGGCCAGTGGCCCCCACCGCTCGTCACCAGCCCAAATTTGTCCCCCGCACGAATTGTCGAGTTCTTGCGGCATCCAGATGAATGGTTCGTCGTACGATTCCGGTAATTCTCCGTCATATTTGCCGCGCAACCACTGATCTTGCTCTTGGTTGATCGGCATATTCCCCAAGAAGGCGTTTGGTTTTACCAGCGAGATTTTTCCGGCGGGCATCCAAGGGCCTTGGTTATCGCTGACGGTAAAGCGGTCATCCTGTAGTTTTCCCATTCCGTTCGGTGTGCGAATTCCCCAGGCAACAACCTCTGCCGAGCCGCCCTCGGGTTGGATTTTCATGATCGTTCCCGGCCGATGGTGGTTCGTATATTGGCCGGCTTTAGCGAAGTAAAAATTGCCCTGTGAGTCCGTTTGCAGATCAAAGTTGTAGGCGTGGAACATTGAGGAAACGTCGTCATCGATCCAAAACGCTTCGATAAAATCAGCTTCTTCATTGCCGTCATAGTCATGCAGCCGTTTAATCCCATCACGGCAAGTCACATAAATCTGACCATCAACGATGCGGACACCAAACGGTTCAAATAGACCGGCCGTATATCTTTTCCAGGTGACATTCCGAAGCGTTGCATCGATACCACTGACGATATAAACGTCACCCCCATGGGTGGTCACTACGCAGCGACCGTCGTCAAAGAAGTCAAGTGCGCTCGTGCGCAGCCATGCATTCCAAGGATTTTCAGTTGGAAGCGAGATCGTATCCAATGCATAGCCATTGAGCGGTTCGCTCAGAGAACCAGACGACTTCAACCGCTGTGGCCAACGCGTTGCCCCACCCTTTGTCATTGACAGGGGATCGGTGACGGTGCGTTTGGAAGATTGATTGATGTAGTTGGTGAACCGTTGTATCTGTTGTTGGTTTGTCGAGGAACGATTCAGTGCGAAAATTCGTGGGCGATTACTAGCAGGGATGGTCAGGATCAACCGTTCGTTTTCCAAACTCCACTTCAGGCCAGTTGTGTCGCCAACCACTCCAGCGACCGTAAATGTGGGTGCAGCTTTCGGCGTCGACGACGGTGCTTGTGCTGAATCGTCGCCAGGTTTCCATGTCCAAATCGCTTGCGATGGGTTCGGTTGTTTTAGGTCTGCGAATTGAGCCAGTTGGTCTACCTTCATCGCTTTGCCATAGACCGACACCCAGCCAATCTCACCATCGAAGTCACCACCGAAA
This sequence comes from Planctomycetota bacterium, assembly GCA_036339635.1. Lineage (GTDB taxonomy): Bacteria > Planctomycetota > Planctomycetia > Pirellulales > Pirellulaceae > Rubripirellula. The sequence continues at coordinate 9,388 of JAYZAR010000158.1, forward strand.
TTAGTAGCAGTCGCGCCTACTTTAAGCACATGACCATTGACCGGATCACGACGAAAGCCAGTTCTTGTTGCCTCAAGTTTTCCGTCGACATAAAGTTGAGTAGTTTGATTGGTGACAACGAGGGCAGCGGTATGCCACTTTCCATCGGTTACTGGCCGTTTGCCACTGATCGCGCCGACCCATCCGATGTCGAACACGACCTGTTTTCCACGAATAAAAAGCGTCTTGCCATCAGCAGCCCATTTCCCGGTGGCGGGGGCGGAGGAGATCAAAGTTCCTCCTTGGCGAGTTTTGAACCGGACCACGATGGTTCGTTCGGGAATTCCGAGGTCGAGTTCTTTCGCCTGTGGGCCAGCGACTACATGAATGGCTTGATTAGAATTAGCAGCAGCCTTGTGGGGTTTGGCTGGCAAGTTGGGAACAAAGCTGATGGAGTTCCCTGTGGAAGCTCCCCGTCCGCCATCTTCAGTATTGGTGGTGATTATATTCTCAACCTGAGTCATGCCGGGACGGGTTTGTCGCCCCACGCAGAGACGTAAGGAGTGGTCACCCGCGGCAACTCGAAACGTATGTTGAACAATCGGTATCTGATCGAGTCGTTCGCTGGTGATCGTTTCCAGTACGCCACGTCCGCCGATTTCGTAACTCAGTACTGCTTGGTCGTTGTACAAGTAGTGTCCGAGGTAATTTGCTAGATTACGTTGCACTGGACCACGCGGCGGTTTGACTTTCGGCGGGATCTCGAATGATCCGCCAAGTTCCCAAGCATAGTGTTCCATACCAGCAATGGGTCTGCCAACTGGACGAGGCATGCCCTCCCCGCGTTGTCGATAGTGTTGTGTTTGGGATAGATCCAAAAAACCTCCACGCCAGACTCCGCCAAGGCGAAAGCGGTGCATGTCGTAATTAACTGTGATGTCATCCGAAAGGCGAAACGTCAGCGAGTGATTGATGTTGGTTCCCAACTGAGATCCGAGAACTGGGCCAAAGTCGCGATCGTTGCCTATCAAGAATTGACCGGTCTCGTTTCCTTTAGGCAAGCTCCCTAAATAATCGCCATTGATCGCGACATAGTCAGGGTTATTTCCCTTCATAAAGGATTCGCGGATGAAATGAATGACCTGGTACCGTTCTTTGGGCGATAAGTGTTGCATCGCCCCCATCAAACCATTGCCCCGCGTTAGTGTGCTCAACATGCTGAGTGGGTCGGCACCGAATTTGAGTTTGTCTTTTCCAAAGGCGCGGGCAGTGGGGAGCGTGGGTGTGTTTCCATCGGCACCATGGCAATTGATGCAGTGACTGTTGTAGATTTGCTTGCCGCTTTGAAGGTCCTTTGCGTTCAATTTGCTGAGGATCCCAGCATGATCGAGATTTGTCGTGTCGTCTTTGACCACCAACACTTCCGGTGCTGGTCTGAGTTGCTTCGCACGTAATGGGCCTCCCCTCGCCACTTCAGCGACGTAGCGAACCAAGTCATAAAATTCCCGTGGCTCACGCAGTGACGCAATGAGGCCCTCGGGCATCACTGACACGGTGCTGAGGTTGGAAGCGTCAATGTCCACCTTGTTGATCACAATCTCTCGCTGCAGGTCAGCGGTATCTCGTAGAACCACTTGCTGCCCGTCATCTTTGACCAACAGTCCTGTGACTACCTTTCCTTCGAAGGTCAGGATGCGAATGGATTCATAACCCTCTTTGATCTTTTTTGAGGGATAAAGAATCGATTCGATGACGTATTGGTCCGTCGTTTTTTCACCGAGTTCGGTGAGCGCTGGGCCAAGCGGTGTTCTCTTGTCGGAGCTGTCGCGATGGCATTTTACGCAGGCCGCTGCTGATTTATAGAAAACCAACGCGCCTCGGTGAGGATCACCGTGCCGATTCGCCATCTTGATAAGCTCAGGCATTTTCATGCTCTTGATTTCTGTCTCCACATTTACTGTGGTTTGGCCATTCGTGAGACCTGGGATGGCAGCCAGCAGCAGGTGAACCAGAGTGACGATGTAAAATTGATTCATGGATGCTATTTCTCGCGAGGACTTGGGGTGATGTGCGTAAGCCACTTTGGTTGTGACCCAAGCCCAGCCTTTTAGTGAATGATGGATCTTAGTGATCGGGCATGAATGGTGATTTTTGGAATCAGATTGTGTCCGATTCAGACGAAGTGATCGAGTTCTGATAGCTTCGCGGCAGGTTTTGGGAAAAATCTAATTCGGCGATGTCGATGCCCAAGGTAACAATTGTAAATCGCTGCAGAACGGAGATGCCGGGAGGCCAGCTTGGTTGTATAAGTTGGCGTTCTCGGGATCACCACTGCAGGCGTATCGGACCGCTCTAGGATGCTTGATCTGAGGGTTGTGGACGTGAACGGTCGATCCATCAATGGTAGCCTGGGCGGGCTGCCACTCGCCCGATTCGTCTGCCAATTCGAAATGAGCTAAAGTCGCGTTCGGTGTTGGCACTGGAGGTTCAATCCCCAGCTTGCGAGCAATCATCAACCCATTGATTGCGTAATCGAATTCAACTCTGACCGAATCTTTTTCAATCGTTGCGGCCTGAAACAGAGGGCCGCTGCATGGAATGTCCTTGTCATAAGTTTTCGCTAAAGCCCAGCGTGCAAGACGATTTCCGACATCCAGTTTGTTGGATGGGTGGATATCGCTGTCGCGAAGGTCAATCGTTACAGCCATACCGGTGTGCGGGATTTCGAGGCTGCGGCGTTGCTCTTCACGCAAGCGGACCCAACCGGTGGCATCATTGTTGAACGCCGGTAGTTGCACAAAATAAAACGGCAACTCGGATTGTTTCCAAGCTGCTCGCCAACCCTCGATTAGTGCTCGCATCTTGATTCGATAGTTCCGTGGGTCTTCGCCACGTCCCGCATTGGATTCACCCTGGTACCAGATGAGCCCGCGGATCGCGAATGGAGTGATTGGTGCAACTCTGGCGTTGAAGATACGAGTTGGCATGCCCGCGGTGTTGCGCACAAGCACGCCTCCCTTCAATCTGCTCAACTGCTCAAGTTTGTTTTGCTCTGCGAGCATCAAGATCGGTTGCAAATCCTTGTATCGTTCAAATTGGCCACGAGGAATAAATCCCTCGATTGGCTTGCCGCCCCAAGAGCCTTCGATGATGCCGATTGGGACTTTCAGTTCGGCATTCAATTGGCGAGCAAAGAAGTAGCCCACTGCAGATTGCTGCGCTCGATTGGTGGGGGTGTCAAGTTGCCAGGCTGATGCTTTCAACAGTTGACTGCGTCGTTTGGGTGAGTCGTTGTCATCAATCCGCATCATTCGAATGTTCGCCATCGCTGAGTCATTCACTATTTGGGCAATCGCGTTGATCTTTCTCGCGCAGGCCGCAACTTTCATTTGCATGTTTGACTGCCCGCTGGCATACCAGACTTCACCCACAAGCAGATCCTGCAATTCGATGCGTTGTGCTTCGGATTTTACGATCATGGAACTACCTGCTGCATTCGCGGGCAGAGCGGCCAGCAGAACCTGCCATGAGCCGTCTGCTGCCGCAATAGCGGTTCTGGACTGTTCCCCGAATTGAACTGTGACTTCCGTATCTGCTTTGGCGGTTCCCCAGATCGGAATGGGCATATCCCGCTGGATCACGGCGTGATCTGTAAAGACGCTGCTGATCTTCAATTCGTCTGCGGAAAGAGATCCGCAGAGTAATGCTGATAAAAGGATTTGGATCGAAGCCCGGTGTGTTACGGTTGTATTTTGATGAATCATGCGAATAGGGCCAAGCCGGTGAACATAATAATTCGATTTTCAGTTGGTTTCCGCAGTCTTGGGACGATACAGCAATGCAGTGCAACCATCACAGGTCGGGACTGGGTTTCCGATCGGATGGAAGCCGCTGTCGCCGAGGATTTCGTGATGCTCCGCAATGGAATAGCAAGTGCCCTGACCGAGTGTCAGGCGTAGCAGGGTCAATGCATAACATGCCATCCACAATGCTCGCTGCCAGGCTGTGTCTGTATCCCACTTCGTTAAGAGTAATGGTTCATGTATGCAAACCAGTCCATCAGCCGGAATTGCCCGACGGATGTGATCCATGATCAGGGCGTATTCTTGTGGTTGCCAATCATGCGCGGTGTTAGACAAAACATAGATGTCGGCGGTCGGTACAGCATCGAAAAAATCGGCTTCTTGGAACACCAGTTGTCGTGTATCCATCTTCTCTTCTTGAACAATCTCACGGGCGAATCGCATGCCATTGGGGCGATCGAGCAAAATCGCTTTTTCGAGTCCCGGCATCGCGGCGAGGCACGCCTGGGCGACATAGGGTGAGCCTGCCCCAATATCAGCCAGGGTCGTCGCTTTCGACCTCTCACTGGAAATCGCGGTCGCCAGTGAATCTGCGAAGTTCCTGGCACGTGAGGATAAACCCAGTGCGATTTCTCGAGCGACTTCTGGTTCATCCATCACAGTTGCTCCGGCGTTTTCTCCACCGTAGAGAGGAATCGCATTGGCTGCGTTTTTACCTTGCAGTACTTCGATCAACTGATCGACCTGGGAATCCATTCCCATCGCAAGATAAGGTTTGCGGCTGGTGCCGCCCCTGTCTGCCAAACACATTTTTGCGCGATCCGTGACGCAATAGCGTCCCTCGGTGGATTTCAAGATTTCCATCACTTCAAGCAACGCGACGAATGTTCGTGTCGCCTGTTTTGTGAAGCCGAACATTTCACCAATCGCGTTTAGTGATATACGTTGGTCAGCGATGCGGTCGACCAAATTCATTTTCAGAACTGCTCGCAATGCGAGCGAGGCTTCTTCAAAACGTAGTAAGGCATAAAAACGTCCAGCATCGGTTGCTTCGTTCATTGAGGTCTCGTCTAAACTCAGGATGACTTAGGACGCGGATAGTAATTTGGCCGACGCTCAGTCAGGAACGGGCCTCTGTCTCTTCTTGGAAACTGAATCCGAGTACTCGTCACAGCCGGTGTGTTCAAACGGCGGCTTGTGTGTTTCCGGCCGCGGGCGTCTAGCACGGCGATGTTGATCGAGCGAGAGACAGTGCTCGGCTCAAAGTCTCGCTCAGGGCGTGAGTTCTGTGTTTGCCAAGTCCGTCACTGGGGGGTTTTTGAAAATGGCCATCCCGGAAGTTCACCACAGGCTTGTAGGGCAAGGATCGCGAAGGCACTTCCGAAATTTGTGAAGTAGTGACGACTGTCTTTGGATGGGGAACGCGTGAACCACTTCCCACTCTCGCGTTGATTAGCTTTTAACCAAGTAATTCCATTCTTCAATCGATCATCCGTTGCAGGGATGCCGAGTTCGCGCGCGAGAACGATTGCCAGCCCGGTTGCGTAGGCGTCCGAGTGATTGGTGTCATGTTCCTTTCCGTCTTTACGAACAAACTCTTTCCAGTCACTGAGGAGTGCTGGCGTTGACCAACCTCCATCCGGTAGTTGCTTGTTCAAAACTTGCTCTAGTATAACGGCCTGCATTTGGGAACTCATCAGATCATCAACCCGAAGTGCCGCCCATGTGATCATGATGCGGTGGTGCAGCGAGCGAGGTGGGTTATTTTTTAGATACTCGCGAATCTTTTGAAGTCCTGCTTTCGCCCTGACAGTATTGGCATAGTTTTCTGGTGCAATACCAACCGCGAGCGCTGCCAGCGTTACTCCATAGTGGTCATCGATTTCCATCGGGGCCCAGCCACACTTCGCCCAGTCCCAACCACCATCGTCGCGTTGTGTTGACCACATGACGTCAAAGGTGTTGCGGGTTACGCTCGATAGCTTTCCTGTGGTTTGGGTGTCGTTGAAAGCGAGTGCGGTGCTGACAACGACTGGCTCGTATGCCCCGGTCGGAGGCATTGTCTTTCCGGCTTTCCAACGACTCAGGTAGTAGCTCTCAAAGAAATCTCGAACCTCACCAGAATTCTTCAGGGTTGAATCGAGCGCAGGACGCACGATCAAATAGGCCATGTTGGTATGACAGGTTACGCATTTGCGATTCTTCTGCCAATTCAAGGACGCTGTGTCGAGGTAATATGCTGCTTGTTCCGCTGAGAAGGACTTGCGAATAGGTTCCTCCGCGGAAATTGCTTTCGCTTCAGGAACGTTTTCGAGCCTCACAATCTTTGGTTCCGCCGCGGTCGCAATGGTCATGGTTAGCAGCATCGTGGTGAATCCGAAGATAGCTCTTGCTGTGCAGTGTTGCATTGAATTTGCGTCTCGTGTTGGAAGAAATTCAACTCGGTCGAGAAAAACGAGCAATGGCTGTCCTGTTTCCGTCAGCGAGTCGGTGAATGTCGATCTTGTTTTCGGGTTTGCAGCTACCTGCGAAATCTGAATCTCACCGTAGCGTTAGCATTTCGAGATGAATTTGGGGTTAAGTGAGTTTTCGTCTGCTCAGATGATACATGGTGGGTATTTAGGGTGTTGGGCTCGGGCACCGTGACACCCGCAATGGAAAGCCGTGTCACCAATGAGAGCGTCCTTTACCTTTCTTTAAGCATTGCTTTCTGTGGGGCAGTTGAGGTGATGATGGTTTGAATTTGGACCACGCATTTTACGCAAGCGGTCGCTTACCTTGGATCTTCCTGGTTCTTTCTGGGCAACGTTCGGTCAGAATCGATTTGGCTCTGGGAGGTTTGGGATGACCGATTATATCCGGCTCGATTCGCTACTTGGTGTGCTCGTCTGCCTGCAGCATCTTGCGGCCCAGGCCCGATTGAAAACACTAGCAATCAAATCAGCGGACTGCCAAAAGGTGTGATTCGCCCACACCGTCATTGCGAAAGCTGAACAAAAAGTGGCGAGCAGTGAAAGTCGCCAGTTGTTATAACGGTTTGACCTTGATGTTTTTCAGGAGCACGATACTTCCTGGATCATGGGCTTGAATCCCGATCGTGCCGGTCGAAAGTTTTCTGCTGCCTTTCACGTCGGCGGGCTCTTCGTAGATAACAATCGTCTTATCATTGACTTTCGTCTCGACTGTGTTGCCTCGCACGATGACTTCATACTTGAACCATTCGTTGTCTTTCGCCGGTGCTTCCAGATGCTTCTTGACGATGTAGACACTTCCAGTTTTGACAGGGTCGCCTTGCGTCATGTTGATTTGTGCTTCATGTCCGATTGGCCAGCCTTTGTCTTGATACTTCGTATGGAAGAAAATGCCGCCGTTCGCACCCGGTTTGGTCATCACGTCCGCAATGAGGTGGAAATCTTTCATTTGATTCCCTTTACCCACGTAGTAAATCATTGTGGGATCGCCGTTACATTTGATCACTCCGTTTTCCACAGAGATACTGCTTGGATTCCATTGATCATGTTTCCAGCCCGTTAGATCCTTGCCGTTAAACAACTGAATCCAGCCGTCTTTCGTTTCAGCATCGGTGAGTGAGTTGTCAGCAGCAAAGGTAGTCGAGCAGCAGCACGCAACGATCAAGGCCATTAGCGAGCGTGTTTTCATCTGATTGATTCCTGGCGGGGTCGAATGGTTAAGGTTAAAGGGTCAAGACTGACGCGTGATGCACGGTTGTATTTCGCTGGGCAAACGCTTGGTATGGCCGAGCGACTCAGCTGAACGTTGAGTTGGACGGCAAATCATTTGGTCGGTTGTTGAATCGACAGATGATTGTACGCTCCCAGCGCCCGATTCGCTTCGGTGTCGTAGATTTTCTTAGCACCAAATTGCTGGAATGGGCGATCTGAGGCAACGTTCACAGTGCTGGCTATCGGGAGGATTTGGAGTGTGAGTCGATGATCTATCCTCGGTTGCATTTCAGGGCAACGTTCGAGAATTCATGGTGCCTCAGGTTGAAGATCTGATGGCCCAGACATTCATCGAAGTGGGTCTCTTCCGCAACGTCAGGCGGCCTTTGTTGTCGGCTGTATCAATGAGATAAAAACCAAATCGGGAGACGGACTTTTGTCCATTGGGTGCCGGCTCGATCAAGCGAAGATCGCCGTCAGTAAGGCCATCGGGGAAAAGCAGCGTTGAATCTGCGATCACATCACTACCAGAAATCTGCTGATGCAGATTGCCAAGGTTTAGTGATGAGGTTGCCATAGAGCGGACCCTGGCGAACGAAGGATTAATAAATGAGACGGGTCCAGTCCATTGTGCTACCAGTGCAGAGGGTTTGAACTGGGTTGCCATGGTAGACTTTATGCCTCGCTGACCGAGTAGGCTATCACGTTCTTGTTGTCTCTTCGCACAGGTTGGTAGTCAGCAAGTTAACCACTCGGTCGATCAAGTGATGCAGTACCGAGGTGCAATGTTTCGCTTCGTGGCAGACGCAGATGTTAGTGGGTGGGTTGCGGTCACCGTTCAATCGGTTCATTTGCTCACCCAAATAGCGACTGATTCAACAATTTGACGCTCCGAACGTATGATCGTGGTCCAACTGGCGGTTGCCGGGTTAGCACTGCTTTGCGATGCGGATCGCGTTTTATCGATCGGTGGTGACACCCAGATGGCTGTGACGCTCGGATTAAGACGTTGCCACGGACTTGGTGTAGCTTCAGCTGTGTGCGGGTAGCATGTGGAGTTTGGTCAGCTTCCAATCCAGAAAATACGATTCGGAGTTTGCAACCGTTTTAGTTTCACGGGCGGCGTTGACTCACTGAATTAGACTAAGAAACTGTCGTTCCTACTGTCGAGACTGAACGTATCGGTGATCGGAAGTAATAGCGCGCTGTACCAGAGGGTCACGCTGATTACTTTCTAGATTGTGCTGAGTCCTTGATGCTGCTGATTACCTTTGAAATCCTAAATGTGCATTGATCTTTCGTTCCTGAAGCACGTCTTCTTTGTTGTGTTGATAAGCGGGGGTTTCTCACTCGCGGAGGCTCCCCCGTTTTCTGATTACTGCGATCGCTTGCAGCAAGAGATCCAGGGGAAGAAACACGGTTTCTTGGCTGGAAATCTCACTTACTATATTGGTGGTTTTCATGCGAGTTGGGAGCAGAAAGAATCTGAAACGCTTGGTTTGACCCATCCGTTTCACCACGATCTTCGTAGTCGTGGCGTGGGACTCAAACAGAGCCGCGCGGCAGGACATGAAGACACCGGCTTGGGCAACGATTTCTCTGGGTGGGAGTTTTACAAGGACACGCGAGTCCTATACGGAAGCGTCATCATTGGCGACAAAACTCATCTGCATCCGATACCACGCAGGATGATTTGGCGGCCCGATCGTATGATCTGCGAATACGAGCTTGAGGAGGTTCGCTTGCGGGAAGAGAAATTCATTGCAGACAATGATGCCGCTTGTTCGATCATCACCGCCTCGCAACCAGTGACATTACGATTTGAGGGGCAAAGTTTTTTTGGACGGCACAGCATTTCTAGTACGGCGACGGTTGAGTACGTCGCAGACCGCAATGCAATTCATATTATCGAAGGTGGTACCACGAAATGTCGGCCCGAGACCGATGGTGCTGAGCAGATTGGTCCAATCATGTACCAAGGCATGAGTACGGTGATCGCTGCGTCGCGGGACTTCGCCACGAACCATCGTTTTACGACAGGAAAACAAGGTCAAGCGGAATACGAGTTTGAGGTTGCCTGTGATAGTCGGGGTGTGGTGCTGGTGTGGGCCATGGACGATGAATACCGGCACGCAATCAACCATGCGACTGACGTGCTGGGCAAGCAAGAGATACAGCCGGGAGCAGACTTGTCGACGCCCCAAGCTGCGCACGTGGTTCACTATCAAGCTGCGCGAAAGGCAATGCATGAGAAGACCCGTGCAGTGAACCGACAACTCAATGAAGAGATTCCCTGGTTTCGATGTTCAGACCGTAAGTTTGTAGATATCTACTATTACCTTTGGTCGCTTTACTTGATGTACTACATCGATGTGCAGCGTGGATGGGAAATGGAGCCGCACACTCAAACAGCGGTGAACAATTTTCTTGGAATACATCGCTACGATGCAACGTTTCAAATCAATGTGGGTGCCTGGACGGGCGACAAAACGCATTACGCATACGGCAATGTTCTAACCTGGAAGCATCTTTTTGAGAACGGTCGCTATCGGCGATCGCACGATGGTGTGATTGCGTTGCCAGACAACAAAGGAACGACCTGGCATTCTGGGGTCTATGGGAATGAAGTTTCTGAACACGTGCTCGGAGCGTGGAAAATCTACCAGCACACCGGAGACGTTGATTTTTTGCGTGACTGTTATGAGGGTTACTTTCGGCAGATCTTCCGGGAGCAAATCGCTCCCTTCTTTTCCAACCATTTTGAAGTTGCTGAGGTGTTGATCGCGATGGCCCGGCTTACGGGACACATTGAGGATGTTGAGCAATGGCAACGATTAGTTCCGCGAGGAGCGGACCAGATCCGAGCCTGGTTTGATCAAAGGTGGCAGGCTAACGGCCACAAGAATTTTTTTGCCGGTCCGAAAAGTGGCATGTTGATGACGACAGGATTTTGGCACCTGCGTTCCAAGTATTTTCCCCGCGAATACGCCAAGAAAATGGTCGCAAGTTGGGCGGTCGACAATGAAAAAGGTTTTTTTGGTGAGATCTTTCCTCTCGCCATGTCCCGCCAAGCAATGAACAGGTTTGCATCGAACGTGGATCACTCTTTTGGCTACACTCCCGACACTGCTTACTTTGTGCTAAGCGGTATGTTTCATCAACGACTCGGTGAGCCGGCTTGGAAGCTGGCATTGAATCACCTTGAGAATTACAACTTTAATTCTGAGTGGGGTTTGCCGGTTGCTCCCGAGGCTTACACGCGAGACGGAAAGTTGTTTGGGGATCAGTACTCGAACTTCAATGCAGGAAAAATACTCCTCTACTTGGAGGGGATCGCTGGATTGGAGTATTCGATTCCAGAACGCCGTTTAGTGGTTCACGACGCGATGCCCAAAGATTGGAAGTGGATGGAAGTGCGTTTGCCGATCCAAATGCCCGGCGAACAGAAAATTTCTTGGCCCGTGATTCGTTACGAGCGTGCAGGCGGTAGCAGTGAGACAGTGAAGTTGGTTCGTGTTACAGACTGTCCGCTACAGGTCATTGTTGAGCCTTGGTCGGAGAGCCAACGAATTGAACGCTTTGAAGTTTTTCCCGCGAGGTTGGTCGATTTGAAGGAGTCTCGCTTTCCTGGCTACACAACCTATCGGTTTGAGGATGCCGTGTCGGCAGCTGAAGTTCGTTTGAACTTGCGTCCAACCTCCTTTGTTGAGTGAGGTCCGGGTCCACTTTAGATCGAAAGCGTTTTATTGTTTCGATGCTAGTTTCCGGGCCAGAGCATGAAAATCAAATACTCAATGTGCAACACGAATCTGGTAGCTTCTTTGTACTCACTGATTTGCGCGGTGGTTGTCGGCAAGGAAAGCGGATTCGCCGAAGTTCCAACGCGTCGGCCTATTGTTGTGTTTGTATTGGCAGATGACCTCGGTTGAACAGAGCTTGATTGTGATGGAAATACTTTCAATGAAATACGCCCTCTCGATTGGTTTGGAGTGCAGGGGATGCGGTTCACGCGAGGGTATGCTGCGGAGCCAGTTTGCTCACTTTTTCTTGCTACGTGCTTGACGGGTCAGTATCCGGCTTGAATCGGAATCACCGATTACCTGCATCCAAACTCGGTAAACGCGTTGTCAACCGAGTGCGAGACGCTTTCGGAACGATTACAAGCTGCGGGATAGGTAACTGGGATGAGCGGAAAATGGCACTTCTCTGGGTACGCAAACAGCGAAGCTGAGTGTGAAATCACTCTTCCTGATCATGGTTTTGATTGGGACTTCGCTCGTAAAACAAAGGGAGCGGTTCACGGTGTCATTTTCTGGCCCGATTTGGATCGCATCTAAAAACCCGTGAGCTGGATAGATCAGAGCGGCGTTTCGGGGAGGGTGAGTTTGTCGTCGACCGGATGGAACTGGAAGCTGTCGAATTCATCGAGCGTCACCAGGATCGACCTTTTTTTATCTCAGTCACTTTGCTCACCATTCGATCGTCAATGGCAAGCCGGAGCTTGTTAACAAATACAGCGCGAAGCACAACTCTGGTGAAAGCAGCAAGACACGTTGCGTTCTCCGTTCGCAAGCCGGCAAAGCGGAAGGCCCAAGAGGATTATCTGCTCGAAAATGATTCTGTGTTCGCCAGTTTGTAAGCGAGGTTGGCCGAGAATCGGGAATAAGTGACTGGTGTGCCCTGGGCTTGCTGCGGGTTGCGGTGTGGGATCATCTTTTCGCTAGTTGGTGAGCGATGTGGAGATGTTTTTGGATCTGTTTCGCCCGTAATTGCAATCAGGTTATCTAAATCAATGCGTTGGACAGCCGACGGCTCGCTCGATTCTAGCGAGAGTGCCGGCGATCGAGGCATCGATTCTGGCGAGTTGGGTTTCGTGGATCAGTAGTTCGCGATAGGTTTCGATCAGACTAAAGAAATCGGTACGTTTACCACGATAATCGGCGATGGACAGTTTGAGCGTGGCTTCGGTCCGCGGAATGATGCGATTTTGATAGATGTCCCGTTGTTCGGTTAACGCGTCTGCTTGCACGAGCAAACGCCGCAGCTCGCCGTGGAGCGAATCACGCTCGGCATCCAGGCGTTTGACAGTGCTACTTGTTCGATTTGCTGCTTCGCGGACAGCTGCATTGATTTTGTCACGCCAAATAGGAAGCGTCGTTCCAACATTGAAGTTAAGTTGATCCTGCCCATTCGCAACTGGGCTGAGTACCCGTGTATTGTCGTTCACTAAGCTCCAGTTCATCCCGACTTGCAAGTCCGGATATTTTTCTAGGCAGGCAAGATGGTGCTTTTGCCGGTCCCGCTGGATCTCCCAGGCGAGTCCTCGGAGTTTTGGGTTGCACCGTTCGGCTAAGGCGATTAGCTCATCAAGTTGGTTGGGGATGTCTCGCAAGCCAAGGTCGTCTGTGGCTTCCGCCAGCATTGTTGCCGGTTGTTGCACGAGAGCGGCAAGGTCCGCCTGTGCAAAACGCTTTTGTTTTCGCAGATTCACTAATTGTTTATCGAGGCGATCCGCTTCGAGCTGTGCCCGGAGTACGTCTTGCTGGGAGCCACCACTTCGATAGCGAGCTTCAGCAACTTTGGTTAGATCGACGATCAGCTTTCTTGTTTCAGCGATGATTGTGATGGCTCGTGTGGCGTACCAGACTTCGTAATAAGCAAGCTGAACTGATTCGGAAATTTCTCGTTCAATTTCTTCGACCTCGGCTTGTGCAACGCGTACTTCCTGACTGACGATTGCTGCTTTGGTTTGCAGTTTCTCGGGCCATGGAATCGCTTGTGACAAAGACATCTGGTTGCCAACTCGACCAGCAGCGGTTTGCAGGGACTGATCTTGCAGTGGCCAGAATGTATTCGTGAATTTGGGGTCGGGTAACGCCCGCATTTGGGGGATCCGATTTAGTTCCGCGGAAACGCGTTGGCGGGCCGCTAGGATCTTTGGGTGATTCGCGAGAGCGATTTGCACAAACTGATCGACGGTTTGCGGTGCATTAGCGGTTGGCGGGTTACTAATGGTTTCGAAATCGGGAGTCACTTCCGATAGGTCTGGGATCTTGGTCAGTGTTTCAGGGATCGTGACGGGGATGGGGAGTTCGTCGTTGTTGGCATCAAGTTTCGCGTCGGATGGCCGATGCTGCCCGGTCACGTCGATGAGAGGCTTGTCTTGGACGACCGCACCACGGAATGTGACGGGTTGGATACGGATTTTCCCCGGAATTGCGGCGGTGGCCCGTTGCTCAGCCTGTGAATCTGGATCGCTAGCTAAGGAGGTTAGTTGATCGGCTGGGCGGCTCATTGTGAAGTTTGCTTGCCAGCTACGGTCGGTGGAGCATCCGCTCGTCGAGATTGCGATCAAGGCAAACAACGGGATTTGTCGAGGAATCCCTGAAATCCGCAAGCTGGTCGTTATTGGTCGCATTGGTGAGCCACTCCGGTGTCTGTTTCGGGCACCAACATTCGGTCGAGGAAATGTTTGACTTGAATTTTTCTCAAGAATTACGGATATACTTCCAGATATCGGTACACGTTGTCTAATATCGGAAAGATCCGATGCAAAACTTCCAGCCCACACAAATTGCCGTCAACCTTTTACTGATCGTCGTTTTGGCGATGCAGCCGGTTGCTAGCTGCATGGCTGGCGGGAGTGTTGGCCAAGATTGCGGCAGCGGGGAGAGCACTGGCTGCGGATGCTGTCAGACGGGTGGGTCAGAGGATCTGAGGAGCTGTTGTTGTTGTGCTACGACTGCCGACGAGAATGTCCAGGATTCTTGCTGCAGTTCTCACGAAGATTCTTCGGCAAATGACCTGTCACAGGCAGCCGAGGAGGCGTCTGCAATGCAGGTCGTCTCGGAAACGTTCGTACCACAGCCTTGTGTGTGTGGAAATCGTATCCCGCCACTGAGTGACTCGTCACCTCGACACCCCACTTGCGATCATCGAGATTCGCTTTCCGTTTCGATTCACATCGACTGGGGTGATGATGAGTCGCATCGCTTACGGACAGAATTTTGGTTGTCGACGCATCCGCCGTCGACGAATCGGTTGTCACAAATGGTGCTTTGTATCTGGCGGTTGTAATGCTTCCGCGTTTTGGAGTTAAACAGCGGAGCCGGTGATTTCCTGCCCAATTCGCTATTTGTGTTGACAAGATCAAGAACGGTTGTAGCCAACCGGTTTGATCGCTTGCACCTCCATCAGCCAATGGAATTCCAAATTTTGTGGAAAGCTGCGCCATTATTTGCGTGGTTCGCAATCCAATGAGGTTGTTATGAAACCGGAAGCCAGGCCGAAGAGTTCGGATGATCAAAAAACCGCTGCCGAGACGGTGATTGGGTCCGATCTTTCGACTTCGTCGGAAACGTTGCACAGTGGGGCCGTCGACGAAAGTACGGATGAACCGAAACAAACCCCATCGAACTCGAATACACTTTTGCAACAGTCGAGCGAAGCATATCCGCGAACCAGTCACCCGGTATCGAAACTCAGCAGATTAGGTTGGCTTTTGCGGGTTGGGGCAAACGGCGCAGCTGCTGTCACGGTCGCTGCATTCATTTTGATTTTGATTGGCCTCGCTCAGCGATCTGGCTGGATAACCGCGGATGGTTTCTCCAGTGATGGTCAGAGTGGCATCGTTGAAAATAAAACCGGTGGGCCCGACCGTTATATTTGCCCGATGATGTGTACACCACCAACGACGAAATCTGGACGTTGCCCGGTTTGTGCAATGGAATTAGTTGAAGCGAGCACCAGTGGTGAAGGTGATGGCAAGTCAATCAGGATCGAACCCGCGGCTCGCAGACTCGTTGGTATTCAAACCGCGGTATCAACTTTGGGGCATGTGACAAGGACCATCCGCACAATCGGTTCAATAGAATTTGATGAAAGTCGCCTGTCGACAATCTCAGCCTATATCGATGGTCGCTTAGAGGAAATGTATGCGGATTATATTGGCGTGCGCGTTTCCGCGGGTGATGATCTGGCGTTGATTTACAGCCCTCAGTTGTACTCGGCTCAGACGGAGTTTGTCACGAGTTTAGGCGGTGAAGGGGTCGGCCGATTCGGCTTGGGCGAGAGTAGCCTTGGGACGCTGGCAGAGGAAAACCTGAGTGAGCTGGGAATGAGCAGCGATCAGATTGCCAACTTGCGAAAAACTGGCAAGCCTCAATCCCGGATACGGATCAAGTCACCTCAAGGTGGGACCGTGATCGAAAAATCATTCGTTCGAGGGGATTATGTCAAAACTGGACAAAAACTTTACCGTATTGCTGATTTGTCAACCGTTTGGTTGATGCTTGATTTGTTTCCCGATGACGTGTCAGCGGTTCGTTTTGGGCAGCAAGTTGAAGCTGAGATCCAATCAAGGCAGGGTGAAGTGTTTACTGGTCGGGTGGCTTTCATCGATCCGACCGTTGATCCAAAAACACGGACGGTTCGTGTTCGTGTCGAGGTGATGAACTTTGATGGAAAATTGCGGCCCGGTGATTACGCAACGGCTCGGATCACGGTGCCAGCAATACCAGCTGACTGGGTGTATGACCCCGCGTTGGCCGGCAAGTTCATCAGCCCGATGCACCCCCAGGTAATTCGTGATGATCCCGGTCCATGTCCGCTTTGCGGGATGGATCTCATTTCGACGTCGGAGCTTGGGTTTTCACCTTCGCCGCTCCCTGAGCAACGTGTGGTCTCAGTACCACGCGATGCGGTTTTATCGGCTGGTGATAGCGGCGTGATTTATGTTGAAACGGAGCCGGGGCGGTTTGAGATACGGCGAGTTTCTGTGGGGCCGATGACGCACCAAAGCGCCGTGATTATCGAAGGGCTGTCTGCCGGTGAAATCGTCGCTACGCGCGGTAACTTTTTGATCGATTCTCAAATGCAACTAGCAGGCAATCCGTCCCTGCTTGACCCCAGCCGTGCGCCAAGTTTTGCACCGGGACCGATCGAACTTTTGGACGGGGATCCACTTTTACTTGAGGGTGAACCGGGTGTTCTTTTTGATCGAACCTACCAGGCGTACTTTGAAATTCAGCAAGCGATGGCAGCCGACACCACGCCACCACCGGTTGCTTTGAACACGATGCTTGATGGGTTGGTGCAATTAGAGCTGTTGGGTGGGGTGCCCGACACGGCTCAGACACAATTCGAGCTCGCGAGGCGGGCCGCTGGCCGCTTGGACAATTCGCTGGACGCCGCGCGTGCAGCATTCCGCCATGTAAGTCACGCCTTGTTGAGAGCCTCGGTTGTTGTGCGTGGGCCAATGACCGCGAAAGCGTTAGTTCATTATCACTGCCCCATGGTCCCCGGTAACGGTGGCGACTGGATGCAACCTGGTGGCGAACTTTTGAATCCGTACTGGGGCAGCGAAATGTTGAATTGTGGTGAGATTATTCGGGACTTGGCTGTCAAGTTCGAGGTCCCGTCCGTCACCGATGCACCGCAGTAGGGGGGATCGCCATGCTTAGAATCATGATTCAGTTCGTGGTCCGATTCTGCGTCAAGGAACCTTGGCTGGTACTTCTTCTGGCAGCCGGCCTGAGTGTCGCTGGTTGGTACAGCTATCAATCCGTTCCAATCGATGCGATTCCCAACATTGGTGAAAATCAGGTCATCGTGTTGACGCCCTGGGCGGGAAGATCGCCAAAGGATATTGAAGATCAAGTCACCTACCCATTGAGTGTGTCGTTGCTCGCTGTCCCGGGTGCGGAATCGGTTCGCGGTAAAAGTATGTTTGGGTACAGCTTTGTCCAAGTTACTTTCAAGGATGAGATTGATTTCTATTGGGCCCGCAGTCGGGTTTCGGAGCAGCTTGCGTCTGCTACCTCGCAATTACCAGATGGCGTGATTCCGCAACTTGGTCCAGATGCGACCGGTCTTGGGCAGATCTACTATTACGTTCTGCAGCCGCCCAAAGAAGGAATGGGATTAGCAGAGCTACGCAGCCTGCAGGATTTTGTCGTCAAGTACGAACTTCAAGCTGTCGAGGGCGTAAGCGAGGTCGCCTCGATTGGTGGATACGTCCGTCAGTATCAGATCGAAGTCGATCCAGACAAATTGCGTTACCACAGCATTCCGCTTGAATCGCTCGTCAAGGCGATCAAGGGTTCTAATTTGGACGTCAGCGCGAAGCGGGTCGAAACTACTGGCATGGAGTACATCGTCCGCGGAAAGGGTTTCTTGGGAAGCGACGGCAATACGGATAAGGCAATCGCCGACGTGGAGCAAACAGTGGTTTTGCAACGCGATGGCGTGCCCGTTCGCGTCGGTGACATCGCAACTGTGCAACTTGGGCCAGATTTTCGCCGAGGTGCACTCGACTACAACGGTGCCGAAGCAGTTGGTGGGGTCGTTGTGATGCGGTACGGTGAAAATCCCCGTGAGGTGATCAATCGTGTGAAAGCGAGAATCTCCAAGATTGAACCCGCGCTCGAGGGTGTGCAGATTCGTGGGGTTTATGATCGCAGTGGTTTAATTGACGAAACGATTGCGACGTTAACCACGGCATTGCGAGATGAAATACTGATCACGGCTGTCATCATTTTGCTTTTCCTAATGCATGTGCGTAGCAGTTTCGTAGTCGCGGTCTGCCTGCCCACCGCGGTATTGATGTCTTTTATCGGGATGCAGTTGTTAGGTGTGGGTGCCAACATCATGTCACTCGCTGGGATAGCGATCGCCATTGGAACAATGGTCGATATGGCGATTATTGTTACCGAAAATATTTATGGGCATTTGGCGGAATGGGAGTCAGACCAGGAACGAAGGAGAATGACGAAGGTTGATGATTCGCCAGTGAAGGAGCGGGATCAAGTCATCTACGAAGCAGCGGTTGAAGTCTCGCCCGCAGTTTTCACCGCCGTCATGACCACCATTGTCAGTTTTTTACCGGTCTTTTTTCTAACGGGGCGCGATTACCGACTCTTCTCACCTCTGGCCTATACGAAGACATTTGCGATTGCCGCAGCACTGGTCACGGCGGTGACGATCGTCCCAGCTGTCAGTCGACTTGTTTTACGAAATTCTCGGCACTCGAAGATCAAATCCTTTTTGTCAGGTTTAAGTTTCGCCATGCTTTTGTGCGTGATCTCGCACTTTCTCTGGGGTGATCGTTTAGCGAGCTATTTTAGCGTTCCGTTGTGGTCTGTCACATTGGTGGTTGGGGTTTCCGCTTTCATCATCGGCTGGCAAATAATGCGCGAACGGATTCTCCCGCTGAACGAAATTCCATCGAGTCGGTTGGTGCATTGGGTCTATGCGGCACGTCTACGTTATGCATTGAATCATAAGATGATTGCGATGCTATTTCCCGCAGTTTTGCTCGTGCTGGGATTTGGGGCCTGGGTTGGTTTGCCAACGGTTTTGCGACCTCTGGAGCGTGTGGCTCGTGTATTTGGGGCAGAGCTTGATGAGTTTCCGGGCTACGTTACCGCCAAACACATCTTCACCGGACTTCGCAGTGATGATTGGATTGCCTTAGACGAGGGTAGTTGGTTCTATATGCCGACTCTCTACCCGGCAGCGAGCTTTTCGCAAGCAATGCAAGTGTTGCAGACTCAGGATGTGTTGATCGGTCAGATTCCCGAAGTTAAAGATGTGCTCGGTAAGATTGGTCGTGTTGAGTCCGCCCTCGATCCGGCGCCAGCGGCGATGGTCGAAACCTATGTAACGCTTCGCCCGGCAAGCGAGTGGCGTGAGGGGGTTACCGCCCGCGATGTGTGGGATGAAATCAATGAGGTGGCGACGCTTCCCGGTGTGACGCCTGCTGCCGCTCTGCAACCGATAGAAGGTCGCGTTGTAATGTTGCAAAGTGGTATCAAAGCTCCGATGGCTATTCGGGTCTATGGTGATGATTTAGAAACGCTTGCTGATGCGGCCATGGCGGTCGCGGGGCAATTGAAGCAATCGCCTATGGTTGACGCTGGTACCGTCAATCCAGATATCGTACTTGGAAAACCGTATATTGAGTTTACGGTCGATCGCGAGGCAGCTTCTCGCTATGGGATGAATACTGCCGCAGTGAACCAAGTGATTGAAACTGCGCTCGGCGGCATGAACCTTATCAGTACGGTGGAGGGTCGGGAGCGGTACCCCGTACGATTGCGGTACAGTCGTGATCTGAGGGAACAGATTGATCAATTGAGTCGTTTGCCCGTGGTGACCCGCGATGGGCCAGTCGTGCCACTGGGCGAGCTAGCAAGACTCGAGACGACTTGGGGACCGGGAGCAATCAATAGCGAAAATGCGCGCTTGGTCGCGCATGTCTCGTTCATGACTACAGGTGTTGCTGGTGATTTGGAATCCGTTGCGGCTGTTGAAAATCAGCTTCGTCAGGCACAGGCATTGGCACCATCGGATCCGAATCATCTCTCATTGCCGCCGGGCTATTCATTGGAGGCGGTCGGTGGATTTCGCAATCAAATTGAAGCCAACCTGCGATTGATGTGGATCATTCCATTAGTCATCTTCATAAATTTGATATTGATCTATCTTGAATTTCGCAATCTTCCGATATCGTTTGCGGTCTTTACGGGTATCCCGGTCGCATTTGCCGGTGCCATGCTCTTAGTTGGGGTCATGGATGTCGAACTCAACACAGCAGTTTGGGTTGGGTTCATCGCCTTGTTTGGGCTTGCTGTGGATGATGGGGTTGTGATGGCGACTTATATCCATCAGTTGATCCAGCGGCGCGAAATAACGAGCGTCGCGGATATTCGGAATACTGTTTACGAAGCTGGGCTCAAACGAATTCGTCCTTGTATGATGACAACGATCACGACGTTGGCGGCGCTTGTGCCAGTGTTATTAGGGACCGGGCGGGGTGCAGATGTCGCCCGCGCGATGGCGATCCCCATTTTTGGTGGGATGCTTGCCGAGCCGATTACATCCTTTATTGTTCCGACGCTTTACTGTGCGTATTTAGAAATCAAGATGCGTTTTGGATTTGAAGATCCGCTCTGGGCTGGCAGTAAAAAACCACCGGAGCAGGAAATGGTGAAAGTCGCGTGAGTTTTTTTACGGCCTTCATGGTCGCCTATCATTTTTCAGCTGGCTCGGATGCCTCTGGAATCACAATTTTCAAAATCAAGGAAGAAAGATGACTATGAAACTAGCTTCGGTGGTCGGATCTGTCGGCTTTGCGATCGCGTTCTCAATTTGTACTGCACAAGTTCGAGCGAATGATGGAAACCTCGGTGAGTTGGTTAAAAATCAGCTTGTGCCGTTGGGAGACACTCAGATTGGCATGGTGGGGCCACACGGCGGTTCGATCCGACAATGCAACGGAGTTCAGCTAGAAACGCTCGTCACACAGGCTGGTATCCAGTTGTTTGTCTATGACCGATCTGGTCAACCCGTGGCCGTCAATCAAGGTCGTGGGGCGGTTCTGTTGCGGGTTGCTGGAAACGCGAAGCGTTATCGATATGAGTTGCTCCCCAGCGGGACAGGCACACTGACCGCACCAGTAAACTTGTCCAAGCTTGCCGGACGCCAAGTTGAACTTGATGGACGGTTGATTGGCATCCCAGGGGCCAAGGGGCAAGTTCCCTTCCAAGATGTTACCGGAATCCCACCGAGTGAGATGCAGTTAGCGGCAGCCGCGATTGCCCGACAAAAAATCTGCCCCGTCAGTGGAAAACCTCTTGGGAGCATGGGGCAATCCGTTGCCGTCGAGGTAAGCGGGAAAAAGGTTTATGTGTGCTGCGTCTCCTGTGCAGAATCGGTCAACGCGGATCCGGGCAAGTACGCATCGGGACGACCGGAGATTACCGTGTCAACCGCTACGGCGGCTGATGCATCACTGATTAAACGTCAAGGCACATGCCCGGTCATGGATGAGCCGCTTGGCAGTATGGGACAGCCGATCAAAGTCACAGTGGGGACCAAGCCAGTCTTTCTGTGCTGTAAGGGCTGTATCAAAAAAATCAAATCTGAACCGGCGAAGTATTTGGCGATGGTTTACGGAGATGGTTCAAGCCAAGCTAATTCGGGTCAGGTGGCGTCGTCTGTTGTACCCGCTGGGACTGAGCAAGTCCGTCCTGGCGTCTTCAAGGTGACGGCGGCCGATGCGCCTTTCATTACGGCGCAAAAAATATGTCCTGTAATGGAAGAGCCCCTTGATGCGATGGGTGGACCACACAAAGTGACTGCGGATGGCAAAGCGATTTATATTTGTTGTCCCGGATGTGCTAAGCGAATATCGGCCGAGCCACAGAAATATCTCAACATGCTCACTGAACAAGGTGTGCAGCCGCCAACCATCCAGTCGTCGAAGGTCTTGGCTGTCGTTCCAGCCGGAATCGATCAGGTGCGGGCCGGTGTCTTCAAGGTGAGTGCTGCTGATGCTCCCTTTATTGCGGCGCAAAAAATATGTCCTGTAATGGAAGAGCCCCTTGATGCGATGGGTGGACCTCATAAGGTCAATGCGGCTGGCAGAGCCATCTATATCTGCTGTCCCGGCTGTGCCAAAAGTATCGCCGCTGACCCGCATAAGTACCTTGCGATCTTGGCGAAGCGTGGTGTTCGAGCACCAGCGATTCAATCGCCGGCGGCGTTAGCTGTTGTCCCAGCAGGAACCGAGGAGGTGCGAGAAGGTGTTTATCAGGTCACCGCGGCAGATTCACCCTTCATTCAAGCGCAAAAGATCTGCCCGGTAATGGAGGAACCACTTGATGCCATGGGCGGTCCCTTCAAGGTCAATGCGGCGGGTAAAGCGATCTATATTTGTTGTCCAGGCTGCGCTAAAAAGATCGTCGCCAAGCCGCAGGAATATCTCGAAGCTCTTTCGAAGAAAGGTATCGAGGCACCGATACTTCGATAATCTTCTCGTGACGATTTGAATCATGCCTGCTGAATATTCCCGATGGCGGGAAGGATTTTGAGGCTGCTACCTGAGCCACCATTTCGTTCTTGCTGCCTCGGCTGACCCTGGGATTCCTGTCCTGGGGTTTCTGCTAGTCGAAGTTGTAATCGCGAGAACAGAGTGAAATACCACACAATCAATTCTTCCGCATTTGTTTAAATTGATTGACTTCTTGTTTGGTCAATATGCCGTCACCATTACCATCAGCCAATGGATTCTTGACAAAGAAAGCATTGATCCAGGGTTTGTTTTGTGATGTATCGCCTGACTCGCCGGGGATTTCTCGATTCCGGCTCGGATCCTTTTGGCCGTTTTTCTTTTTTGTGAGGATCACTGGTTCAGCCATCCGCGCGGTAAGTGCCTTCACCGTTGCATTCCACTCTTTGGCCTTGGTGTCGCTCTTGATTGACCAGAGCGTGACATTGTCAATCTCAACCGTTCCCCGCCGCGTGCCAGCGATCCCGAGGCCATCCGAGTCATCTGCGACGGGAATCGCCAGACTCTCGTGCTTGGCGTAAAGTGTCGGGCCGCCGGCGAATTGAACCACGAATTCGTCAGCCTGCCGTTCCGCTAAAAGGTGATACCAACGGCCCGATTTAAGCTGCACCTGCTGGGTGTTGGCGAGTTGGATCTGTTCGTGATCGGCCAGTAGAACGACGCCGGTCTTACTGAATTTAAGCCGCACATTGTGGTGCCCGAATTCAATCAGCGGAACCAAGTTTGTTTCATCACCATCGGTAAACCGAACGGAGAAGGCTGCAATGAACTGTCGTGGAGTTGTTAACGATTTGATGCGGGGTTCGTAGCCGTGGTGATGCGTACGTTGTGCCTGGAATTCAGCAGTCGATTGTTCACCACGAAGCAAGCCGTCCACGACAGACCAACGAGTTGACTGACGTGGTTGCCAACTCATTTTATCGATCGCAGTCACTGGCGGTTTGGTGCCAGTGGATTTCGTCTTTCCGAGTCCATCAAAATCGGACTGGTAAAAAACTTCACTGGGGACATTCATAATTGGGCGAAGGCCACCAAGTGGATCGGATTCCTCTCCTTGGGACGTACTTCCTATGAAAAGTGTGGTCCAAATGGCCAGGAAAGAACAGTAGCTTTTGAGTGGATGCATTTCTGGATCTTACCGGGATTTGATGGTTGAGGTGCGACTGCTTGAAGGTTGCTGTCGTTAGCAGAGGTTGCGGATTATTGGCGAGTGACGTTTCTATTGTGTATTGTCCACGGTGTCGCGTTTATTTGTTGGTTGTAGTACGCGATCAAAAACTTCTCGCATACTGGTTCCGTACTCTTGATGTGCTGGTTGAAGATTCCGTGGCCTGCACCCTCGATTTTCATATGGGTGACGTCTTTCGCACCAGCTTCACATAGCGTACGGTGAAGTGCATCGCCCATGGTGACAGGAACCGTTTTGACAGCGGTTCCATGAACAAAAAAGGGAGGTACCTGGTCGCTTGCATGCGTTACCGGTGACGCCTGTCTCTTGACTGCATCGACATTCGCGTCACCGAATAAACGCGAAAGCGGTCCCCGGGTGTTCTCGGGTTGATTTTTGCCCCATTTTTTGAAATCTGCTGGCGATGCTGAACAACAGACCGCTTGCACAAGACTTGATTCGCTACGAAACGGTCCATCCCCTTCCAGGTTGGCTTGGGCAGAAGTCAATCCGAGGATCGACACAAGATGGGCACCTGCGGAGTTCCCATAGGCACCGATTCTTTTCGGATCAATGTTGTATTTGTCGGTATGGGGACGAAGCCAATGGACCGCGCACTTGCAGTCCGCGATGCAGTCGAGCACCGTGGCTTCCTCGGTCAAACGATCATTGATCGAGATCCAGACATAGCCTTGCGTGGCATAATTCAACGGTAATGAACGCCATCTTCCGCTACCATTGTCACCACTCCGCCGTCCGCCACCATGTACAAAGACAATCGCTGCGCGTGGTGTTGCTGATTCGTCTTTCAGCCTCGCTAAATCGAATTGCCACTTGCCATTGCCCGTGCGATAAGGAATGTCTGTTTCGAAAATCACTCCTTCTGGGATTGCCGATCTTCTTGCAGATCGAATCCGTCCGCGCTGGCGAGTTTGCATTGGTTTCGCCAAGAACGCGAGTTCAGTGGTCGTGATCTTTCCATCTTGGTTACCGTCGACACGGTCAAAATTGTTCTTGAGCTGATTGAGCGCTTCATCCTTAGTGACGTGTCCGTCACGATTATTGTCATTCGCCCTCATTGTGTTCTGAACGAAGAGTTGAACTGCCGGATTCGCAGAGTCACCGCTCGGGCTTTCCTGTGCCAGTAAGCCATAGGTGAACGCAAGCAGTACGAGTTTCGGAGTCGCAATTAATCGACTGTAGTAGCTCATGATTACGGGGGGTGGAAATAGGTGGCGAACCACTTGGTGCAAATCATGATCTAAATCGGGATGATCTGATCTCAGTGATAGATGACGCTTCGTGGTGAGCTTGGACGCCGTGAAAATAGATATGGTCCGTCAGGTCTCACGTTCGTTTCAATTAATCTCGGGTCCTATTGCCGGTTCGTTTTTGGGAGAGCTGCTTTTAGCTCCCTTATTGTTTGTGTGTGCTTCGGCGAATCGGCTAAGTTGGTCCATTCGTTTGGGTCAGATTTATGGTCGTACAATTCTTCGCCACCATCCCGATACTGAATGTAACGATACTGTTCTGTCTGGACCGCGTGATTTTTAAACCCATGGGTCATTACAACGGGATAATCCCACTCTCGACTTGGATTCTTCAAGAGGGGGGCCAGACTGCGGCCTGTTAGTTCATTTCGTTTGGGTAAGCCGCAGAGATCGATCACGGTGGGATAGACATCGAGCAAGCTAACCGGATGCTTGCAGAGTTGGTCGACAGCGATTCCGCTGGGAGAATGGGTGTCGCTGGGTGCAACAAAGATCAGTGGTGTTCGTGTTGAAACATCCCACAGGGCGTGCTTTCGCCAATGTTCTTTTTCACCCAAGTGCCAGCCGTGATCACCCCAAAGAATGATGAACGTGTTGTCGGCGTACTCGCTTTGCGCTAGTGCATCGAGAACTCGGCCGATCTGAGCGTCCGCGAAGCTAATGGTGGCAAGATAGGCTTGTACCGCGAGACGCCATTGGTCATTGACGGTCACATTGGCATGATCTCCGCCTGGAACCGCAAAGTTTTTTTCGCCGGAGGGGTCATAGACTTGCTCGGCAAGCATCCTTCCAAAGTCCGGAACGTCGTCAAGGTCTTTGATTTGGATGGGTGGTAATTTGATGCTTTCCAGCGGATGAAGTTCAAAGTATTTACGAGGCACTGTCCACTTCAAATGCGGTTTCGTCATTCCACAGGCGAGAAAGAAAGGTCGATCGTGGAGTTTCTTTAATTCGGCGACCGCCCAACTGGCAACCTTGCCATCGAACATATCTTCGTCGCTGCAGTTGAGAGGTCCCCAGGGCGTCCATGCAGACTTTGGTAAATGTCTGTCCCGAGGGGAAGCGACGGGTTTGGTTTGAGGAACAAAATAGCTGTCCCAGGAGTCAGCG
Organism: Planctomycetota bacterium; assembly: GCA_036339635.1. Lineage (GTDB taxonomy): Bacteria > Planctomycetota > Planctomycetia > Pirellulales > Pirellulaceae > Rubripirellula. The sequence goes on from JAYZAR010000158.1 coordinate 35,253, forward strand.
TCACCACGATCACGCCCATGAAAAATTTTTCCGCTGCCGTGGGCTGAATAGCCTGATGTTTGGAAGTGCTGCATCAAAGTCACTGCATTGGGAAGCTTATCGCGAAGTTTTTCTCCATTTCCGTAAACGCCAGATTGGTATGGGGCAATTCCGGTTAGCAGACTAATTCGGGAAGGATTACACAGCGGGGCGGCGCAGTAGGCGCGGGTGAAGGAGACGCCCCGCTTCGCCAACCGGTCGATATTTGGTGTGGATGCTTGCGGATGGCCGCCGAGGTGACCAACCCAATCACGCAAGTCGTCGACTGCAATGAAAAGTACATTCGGTTGGTCATCCGCACGCACTGGTTGGGAATAGAATCCGAATGCGAACCAGACTAACACAAAACGTACAAAGCCTCTCATCAGAGTTCCTTTCGTTCGAGTCTCGCTGTGCGTGGCTTGGAGGGTAAATTTGTTCGATACTCCCATTGGTGAATCGCAGTCCTGATTCGATGTTCAATGATTAGGATTCGTCTCACGTATCAGTAGTGGGATCTCGTTCGTTAGATAACATACGGTTGAATCCGTCTGTCATTGGCTCGCCATGGAAAGGCGGTAAGTCGTGCTGTTCAGCCATCGAGGCACTCAGCCAAAACCGCCAGGTGTTTGTTCGGCATGGATTTTTTTCGTCCGCCATGCTTGCGGTGTGATCGCAGACGCGACAATGATCTTTAGTCTGCCTTCTTGTTCCCGTTCCTCTTTTTGCGACTGCCCTTGTCGTCCACGTTTTCCTTGATTTTCGTATCGCTTACCGAGGGGGATGGACAGCCATCTTCGGGGACTTCGACCTTCGCGGTCCAAAGGATTGCATTGAGCATAACTTTGCGAAAGTTTTCATCTTGCCAGCTGACATGATTGTGAGCTCCGGTGAAACCAAAGCCGCGTCCACCGTTGTCGCGTTGGTAAGCCCAAGCAACGTGTTGTTTCTCACCCGCTGCGACCGCTTTGCGAACAGAGGGGTTGCCACTTCTCGCGCCATCGGGCCGGCTTAACGTTCTTGCCGGTGGCAAGTCAGACAAGATTGGCGTGACGCCTTTCATGCCCTCCACAAAACGCATGTGGTAGTACCATTCATCGTTCACGGAAAATGGCTCAACGCCATTCGCGATTGGGTGGTCTGGGAATTCATCAAATTTGGGTGCCCAATGAGGATTGACTGACCAGTCGAGATCACAAAATCCACCCAACCAATCGAGGAATTTCTCACCAGGTTCTCCTTTTTCAGCTTCCGTCGCCCAATGGATCATGACGACGCCGACCCCTTTTGCCATGAGAGCATCAAACTCATCCAGGTGCGGATTGACGACATGTCCCCCGTGTCCAGTGCAGAAAATCACGATTGTCGCTGCGTTCTCGAAAATCGAAGTGTCTTTGGGATAGCCGTAGTGCGGTACGAGGACACCTTCGACGTTCAGGCCCGAGCGGTTTAGCGCATCCGAAAGAATCATGTTTCCAGCGCGATGTTCATGCATCATCGGGCCGTGACTGGGTGATCCGGAGATGAAAACGACTTTGGCCTTGTTTTGAGCAGACGCCGGAATCGCAAATAGGCAAGCCAACAAAAAAGGGACGATGGTTTGATTCATGTTTCTTATAGCAGCTAGGGCGAAGCAATAGTTTTCAGAATGATGGCGAACCGGCAGACACAAAATCGGTTCTTTGCGATATGCCATCGTAACGTCACGGGACCAAGAGGTGAGTGTTGGGCTGGTGGGATTTGAGCGGATTTTAAACGGGTGGACGAGATCGGCCTGATTGGATCCTGCAAAAATGGTTAGGTAGGGCGCTGCCGAAGACCACGAGCGATGTATTCATTAGATCGTGGTTTTGAGGGTCTAGCAGCGGTCCAATCGCTGTCGTCATTGATTGTTCTATCTTATTGCCGATGGCTCGCGTGAGTGGGATCGCGTACGGCAGTTCTGGCAAACTCCTCCTGCTAAGTTGCCGATGTTGAAAGGTTTTGTATCGATTGGCCGCTACGAGATCGAAATGAACTACCGGTGAACAGCTGAACGATTTATCGAAGCCGCAGGAGTGTGGGAGCTGCTGTAAAGCGGGACCCAAGATCTACGTGTTCAGTTTCCTTCTCGCGCCCAGCGTTTGTAGAGCTCGGCATTTGCTCGATAGGATTCGAGGGATGTTTTGTTCTTGGTTGCTTTCATCTGGTCTTCGGTTTCCAGCGTATAGACCTCAAGCGTCTCGGGGCCCGGATCGTTTGTTTCCTCAATCCATTGCTCCAGTCGCTGGCGATGTTTTGCCAAAGTTTGACTGTACTGCGGATCATCGGCAAGGTTGATGGTCTGCCATTTGTCTTCACCATACAGATAAAGTTCTTCTGCGGCACGCGTAGGTGCAAATAGCAGTTTTTCGGAAAGCTGATTCAGACGTTGGTTCACATGTAATTCGCGGAGACGTTGGATGATGAGCTTTCCGTCTTTGTAGGTACTGGGCATCAAGTGCGGACGCTGCGGGTAGAAATTTTTAATGTAAAGGTAAAGCTCGGATCGCACTGAGCGAATGTGATCCACCGCCTCGCCACAGCGATCTCGGGCCGCGAAAATCACTTGTTTTGTCTGGAAGTCGGGGGCGAGAAGATCCTGTCCCTGCATGGTCTTGGGGATTTCAATTTTCGCTGCAGCGAGAGACACGGCCGCAACATCGATGTGCTCTACTAAATCTGTCCGAGTTGCACCTTGGTTTACTCCAGGGCCACGAATGATGAGCGGGATGTGGGTCCCTTCGTCGTAGAGAAACTGTTTGCCTCGGGCGTGACTGATTCCGTGATCCGTCAAAAAGATGATGAGAGTGTTGTCGATTAGTTTTTCCTTTCGCAGTCGCTGCATTACCAACCCGACGTGGTGATCGGTGATGCGGACACTGTCCAAATAAGTCGACCAGTCTTTCAAGAGGATTGGATCGCGAGGGTAGTAGGGCGGCAGTGTGACCTGGCTAGGGGCGGTGACCTCGTCAAAGACAGCTTTCACCTGTCGGTCAAAATTCTCATATTGAGTCGCCGAGGCGCCTCGTAATTTGCCACCATGAAGTTGGACCTGCATAAAGAACGGTTGTTCGGGCTGCCGTCCAGACCAGTCATGGCTATCGTAAATCGACTTGTCCCAGTCAAAGTTGTAGTCGGTTTTTCCAAGCCGGTTGCGAGTGCGAGTGCTGATGGGCTGGGATCGGTAGTCACGGTCTGGCAATCCACTTCCGATACAGGTGTAGTATCCCGCGTCCTGAAATAATTTCGGAACCGGTTGGACACCATCGGGCAAGATGATTCGGTGCGCGCCGCGTCCGCTGCGGTGGTGGTGTGAACCGATCGAGGTTTGATACATTCCCGTGATCATGGCGGAGCGGAAAGTTGAACAGACCGGAGATGTTGCATAGGCACGGGTAAACTTGACGCCTTCCCGTGCCAATCGATCCACGTGTGGTGTCTGGATCGTGGTTTCACCGTAGCATGAGAAGTTCGCTGACATGTCGTCGACCACGAACCAGACAATGTTCGGTCGTTCAGCAGGCGCGACGGTGGTGAAGGCGAATAAAACTAACAGGGAATAAAATTTTTGCATTGCAAATGATTATTTGACGAACGCTGGTTGGTGCAGTCCTCGGGTGTTATGGAGAGGAGCCTGTTGTTGACGCGGTGGAAGGGATCCTCTCTATCGATGCATTATTTTCGCCAAGGAACGAGGTTATCAATTCAACGTTGATTCGACAGGTTAACAGAAGATTCTGTCCATCCTGCAGGGTCACGAGTCCGCATCCGGATGAGCAACGTGGGCGAGTCATGCTGGTTGAAGATTTGGGGATTTCGAATTTCTTTTTCAGCCCTTACGCGAACTTACGATCTCATTGCTTTAGCAATTTCCGTTGGGGGCTCAGTTTGGAGAGATCTAAACGCGAATGCCATCTCTGACGCAAGCTCTTCAAACAGTCGGCAAGCACCAGCGTGAGGAGCTAATTCTCCAGTTCATTACAGCAAGTGCCATTGCCTTTGTTGTCGTTTTGCTGCCAATGCTGTTTTCGAATGTTCTTCGTTATCGACGGATGAAGAGGCGAATCAGTCGGTTAGATAATCCTAATTCCAAGGGTTTGCTTGTGCTTGGGTGCATTTTGGCCGGTCTGATCTTCGGTGGTTTCGGCTCTGGGGCTGATCGTTTGATATTCGACTTGCGATCAAGTCGGAGGGCTCTGAAACGGTTTTGGCTTGGAGTGGAATCATCGCGGGTGTGGGATACTTTGGTTGATGTGCAGGGAACTTGGCTGCGAGCAGTTCGCACGTTCATGAGGATACGCAATCGTTTGCAGGGCGGACGAAGCGGTTTGATCTGGCGGTAAGTTATTCCCCCCCATAAATTCAAGGTATTTCTATTTCATTGCCTGCAATCTCAACTTGCCACCGTCAATCTGGATATCCAAAATTGGGATTCGAGACAGGGCTGCAGAATTGCCTTGGCACGGCGTGACCAGTTAACGGGATTGGTTCCAGCAAGCTGGTGGCCATCATGCAGTCTTTCGTCGAATTGCCGCGGATGCCTTGCCGAGATCCTGCTTCGGTACTCATGTTTTCTGTGTGAACGCGGCTGCATCGGCGTGATGCGAACAAGCGAGCAACCTACCGTATTTGCTCACTTTGGTTCGGAACGCACCGAGGATTGGCTTTTGGTCAGACTCGAAAAGCCTGATGAGGAGGAATCGGACGGCCAGCCATCCGCCTCCTCGCCGACCAATCTATCGTATCTTCGTTTGATTTACGCCGGACGGCACGTGCGTTCCATTGAATCCTCGTACCGTTCTTTTTGGAACGAGCTCGTATTCTCGATGTGTTGTCAAACCGAGATCCAAGCTTTGCACAGCCGTAAACGACTGCGAACCTTGCAACTTCCAAAATAAGGTAGTGATTTTGGCGCCAGCCGAATGCTTTTCATTCGGTGCTTCATACGTACCATTGCGACTGACATTACTTCATGGCGAGGATGGCGATCCAGTTGTGTGTTGAGGATTCGCGCACAGTGCGGCTCGAATCAAGATTTCTTTCCTGCTTGGAATTAACGTCTGGCCAAGAACAGTCGCTTGGAAAACACGGGGACACGAATCAGCAGAGTCGTTTGGTCATCTTCCTGCGTTTGGTTATTGCCCGTTGTGCTATCGATGTCGGCCTGATCAGCGGCGACCACTTCTGCTTGAAGCACCTTGGTGCCGCGAGTTTCTGCTTGAGCTGTGATTACTAGACTCACAGTTTCGCCGGCCGCAAGCCTTGGGATATTCCAAGGACTGTTGAAAGTTCCCCGTTGCGGACGCGCTGAAATCAAGGGAAGCCCTACAGGCAGATTAATGTCGACAATGACATTGGTAGCTTCATCTGGCCCATCATTGGTCGCGGTGAAGATCATCTCAAAAAGTTCGCCTGGATTTGGTTGTTCATTCTCGGCAGTTGTCGCGATTGAGAGATCGATCAGACGAGGCGTCAGCGACGCTGAGTCAATATCATCTTCGGTAGGATCTTGATTATCAGGGGTGCTGTCAGGGTCAAATTGATCTGAAGCAATGATTTCCGCGGTGTTTGTGACTGGATTTTTCGTTTGGACGAAGGAGACGAGTTGCAGAGAAGCAACCGATCTTGCCCGCACTTCTGGGATGGTCCACAAGCCATTGATTGGATCGTAGGTGCCAGAGCTTTCATTCGCTCGCGCGAACGTTATCCCTTTTGGTAGCAGGTCACGAACCAGTACATTCGTCGCGTCATTTGGGCCCTCGTTGCCCACGATGATGGTGAAGAAGACTTCTTCATTGTTGTTTGGCGTTGGATCACTGACCGTCTTGATGAGCCGCAGATCAGCGATCTGTGGGGTCACTTCGACAGATGCATAGTCATCCTCCTCCTCATCACCGTTTCCTGGTGTCGAGTCGATATCAGGTTGATCAGCATTGATAATTTCTGCAACATTTATCTGTGGATCTGGTTGATCGATCCGAGCATCGATTTCCAGCATCGGACGACTGCCTTTGAGCACAGTACCAATATCCCAGATGCCGTTTACAGGATCGTAGACCCCTTCACTGGCGATGATTTCCGTCGCTGTCATGCCAGGTGGCAACTGGTCTGCAACGACGACGCCGGTCGCAGTGGATGGACCTTGATTGGTGACCTCGAGTGTGAAGCGGACAGTGTTGCCAACATTTGGGGTTGCGTCATCCACAACCTTGGTCAAGGCCAAGTCGACCAACTCTGGAACGAGAGAAACGCTGTCTTGATCATTTTCGTCGGGGTCGTTGTTGCCGGGCGTACTATTAGGGTCGAATTGACTCGAAGCGATGACCTGAGCCGTATTGATTTTTTCGCCCAGGCTGGTGACGCGAAACCGAAGTTCCAATGTCTCGGAGACGCCCTCTGCGATCGACGGAATTGTCCAAAAGTTGTTGGATTGGTTGTAATCACCAGCACTTGTCGTGGCTGAAACAAAAGTTAGACCGGTCGGGAGTTGGTCAAGGACAACGACGTCTTTTGCTGTGTCCGGTCCTGCGTTGCTCAGTGTGACCGTATAAACCTGCTCGGAACCTGCGGGCGGCCGCTCATTACTGACGATTTTGGTCACCGACAAATCGGCACTGGCGGTTGTCACAGTGACTGATGCTTGGTCGTCCTCGTCGTTTTCGTTTCCGTCGATACCATCATCGTTGCCGGGCGTACTGTCGAAATCAAATTGATCGGCTGCAATCACTTGGGCTCGGTTCTCTGGTTCGCCCGGTTCATCCACACGGACCAGTAACTCAAGTGTGGCATCGGTCGCTGGTGCGAGAGACGAAACCGACCATTCGCCATTGGAGAAAACACCGACCGAAGGCGTTGCAGTGAGGAGTGTGACGCTTGGCGGCAAGGTGTCTTCTACTACGACTCCGGTCGCAGTATCGATTCCGTCGTTCTTCAGGGTGATGGTATAGGTCAGCTCACCATTGACGGAAGGGCGGAGAGGCCTTGCCGTTTTCTCCAACGAAAGATCAATGATCGTAGGCTGCACTGAGACGGAGTCTTGATCATCTTCGGTGGGTACATTGTTGCCGGGGGTGGAGTTGGGGTCAGCTTGATCTGCTGTGACGACCTCGGCTGAATTTACCTTCACACCGATTGTTAGGACTTCTGCCGTAATCAGTAGCGATTCATCTTCCTTGCTGCCGACTTCTCCGACATTCCAGATCCCAGTTGAGGGATTATAACTTCCCAGGGATGGTTCGGAACTGATGAATCGAAGGCCCTCGGGAAGGATGTCGGCGACTCGGACATTGGTGGCAGGGTCGGGGCCGTCGTTCACAAGATCGAGTCGGAAGATGACCGGCTTTCCGACATCGGGTCGTTCATTGTCGACCGATTTGGTGAGCGAAAGATCTGCCACTTGAGTGATCACTTCGACGGAATCTTGATCATTTTCGAGTGGGTCCCCGTTGTCAGGTGTTGAGTTGATGTCTGGTTGGTCTGCTGTGATGACCTCCGCTGTATTCACCACCGAAATGACGCCGGAAGTGGAGGCGGAAATATTAAGCGTCACCAAGTCTCCGCTGTTTACGGTTCCGACGGTCCAGATTCCGGTCGAATCGTCGTAGTTTCCTCGCGTTGCGGAACTAGTCACAAATTCCAGACCCTCTGGCAGGACGTCCCGCACGGAGACCCCAGTGGCGCGGGAGATTTCCGAATTCGTCAGCTCGATCGTAAACCGCACGGTATCGCCCACGTTAGGGCGTGGATTGTCAGCCGATTTCGCAAGCGTAAGGTCGATCAGTTGGCCGGTAACTTCGATGCTGTCCTGATCATCTTCGCCGGGTTCGTCGTTGCCGGGAGTCGAATTTGGATCGAGTTGATCAGACGACTCAATACGGGCTACGTTGATGACAGGTGTATTTGTGGTGGACGTGGCAACAATGGTTAGCGTTGCTGTCTGATTGGCGTCTAAGTTGCCGATGCTCCAGATACCGGAGGATGAGTTGTAATTCCCCATCGTTGGGGAACTGGAAACAAAGTCGAGACCTTCTGGGAGCATGTCCAGTATGGTAACGCCCGTTGCTGGATCGATTCCCGCGTTGGTTGTTTCGATAGTGAAGGTGATGTTGTCTCCTACGTTGGGACTCGTCTCATCGACGTTCTTTGTCAGTGATAGATCAGCAACTGCCAATTCAAAGGTAACGCTTGAATAGTCATCCTCATTCGGATTTGAATTTCCTGGCGTACTGTCTGAATCAAACTGATCGGCGGCAAACACTTCGGCAACATTCGTTGTCGTCTCAACCGTATTCACGGTCGCATCAATGGTCAGTGTCGCCGTTGAGTTGGCTGATATGGCACCAACGGTCCAACGCCCTGTATTTACGTCGTAGTTGCCTGATGTTGCAGTGGATGCCACGAATACTAGGCCGTCGGGCAAATCGTCGGCAACGATCACGCCGGATGCATCATCAGGGCCTTGATTGTCGACCGTCACCGTGTAGCGAATCGTTTGGCCAAAGTTGGGCCGCTCGATGTCGATCGACTTGTCAAGCTCCAAGTCAATCACCGGAGGTGTGACGGTTACCGAGTCCTGGTCATCTTCGGATTCGACGTTATTGTTCGGGGTGCTATTCGGGTCAAACTGATCCGAGGTCGAGATCTGGGCGGTGTTAATCGTTTCGTTACTTGATTCTACAAGAGCGACGATGTTGAGAGATGCTTGACCGCCGGAGCCAATGGTGCCGACTGCCCAAGCTCCGGTGGTGGCGTCGTAGTCACCTTGTGAAGATGATGCCGAATCGAAAGCAAGTCCAGTTGGTAGCCGGTCCGCGACACTCACATTTGTTGCAGCATCCGGGCCCATGTTCGATACGGTAATGGTAAAGGTTGTGGTTTCACCTACATTTGGTCTCGGGGTGTTGACCGACTTTGTCAGACTCAGGTCCGCTACCTGTGGATTAACGATGGCGCTGTCTTGATCGTCTTCTTCTTCGACGCCATTACTGGGGACACTATCGCGATCCACGTGGTCAGCGGCAATGACCTCGGCCGTGTTCACGACCATGTCAGCGCTATCAATGCGGGTCAGTAGCGTCAAAGTTTGAGTTGTCTGGTTCGCGAGGCCGCCGATTGTCCACTGCCCGGTCGATGGGTTGTAGTTGCCTGCGGTGGTCGTCGATGAGGTTAAGATCAATCCATCGGGCAACTGGTCCTGGACTACTACCCCGGTTGCATCGCTGGGTCCATCATTGGTGACCTCAATCGAGAATTTGATGGTGTCGCCGACATTTGGTGTGGGGTTATCCACCGTTTTTGTGAGTTCCAAATCGATTTGTTGGGCACCAATGATGACGGAGGACTGATCGTTTTCAGACGGGTCATTATTGTTTGGTGTTGAACTCGCGTCGGGTTGATCGGCGGCCACAACTTCGGTGATGTTGGCAATCATCGCAGTGGTGGTTGGAACCGCCAAGATGTCAAGCGAAACGCTTCCATTTGCAGGGATAGTCCCAACATTCCAGATTCCAGTCGCGGCGTCGTAGCTGCCTGTCAGGGTGGAGTGAGATACAAAATCTAACCCTGTGGGTAATAAATCACGCACACGGACACCGGTTGCGATGTCCGGGCCAGCATTGGAAAGATCAAGTGTAAAGGTGATTGTTTCGCCGACGTCGGGCATGTTGTTATCAACAGATTTAACAAGCGCGAGATCGATTTGAGGAGCGAGAATGGTGACAGAGTCTTGGTCATCTTCCCCCTCCACATCATTGCCCGGCGTGCTGTCAATGTCGGGCTGATCAGCAGCTTGAACCTGAGCGGTGTTTGTTTTCGAGCCCGGGGTGTCAACGCGGCCGGTCAGCGTAAGTGTTGGCGTTTCTAACGCACCAACCGTTCCGACCGTCCACAGTCCGGTCTGCGCACTATAAGTTCCTCGCGATGCACTCGAACCGATGAATGAGATGCCGGTTGGTAAGAAGTCCTTTACCACAACTCCGGTGGCTTCGCTGGGACCCTGATTGGTCAAGCTGATAGTGAACTCGACTTGTTCGCCAACCACGACGCTGGTTGGGACCGCAGTTTTGGTTAATTCCAGGTCGATCTGCGGAGCTTCGATCGTGACGGAGTCTTGATCATTTTCGCTTTCGACACCGTTTCCAGCTGTACTGTCAGAATCTGGTTGATCAGCGGTTTGAACTTGGGCGGTGTTGATCTTTTGACCTGGTGTCGTCACGGTTGCTGTGATCGTTAACGATCGCGATCCGCCAACGCTGATGGCGCCAATGTCCCAGATGCCAGTACTGTTGTTGTAGGTTCCTTGCGTTGCGTTTGAACTCACAAACACAACGCCACTGGGCAATTGGTCGAGTACCGTGACGCCGGTCGCTTCATTTGGACCAGCGTTGGAAACCATGATCGTGAACGTGACATTTTCACCAACGACTAAGTTGGTCGGTGAAGCCCCTTTGGTCAGGGAAAGATTGATCTGCGGTGCTGCGATCGTGGCAGAGTCTTGGTCGTTCTCATTTGGGTCATTGTTTCCCGGGGTACTGTTGATGTCTTCTTGGTCAGCGGCAAATACCTGCGCGATGTTTGTCTTTTCGCCGGGCGCATCGACCCTGCCGACCAGGGTGAGCGTGGCGGTACCACTGCTTGCTACCGTCCCCACATTCCACAGCCCGGTGCTCGAAACATAACTGCCTTGAGACGGGGTAGAACTGACAAATGAGATCCCGGCGGGAAGTTGATCCTCAACGATCACCCCAGTGGCATTACTCGGCCCAGCATTGGTCAATCTCAAGGTGAAGCTGACATTGTTACCAATCACAACGGTCGTTGGGTCAGCGATCTTGGTCAAAGCCAGGTCGATCGCTTCGGTAACAAAGCTAACGGAAGCTTGGTCATTCTCGGATGGGTTTCCATTGCCGGGCGTACTGTTGAGATCAAATTGATCCGATGCCGTGACCTCGGCTGTGTTGATTCGTGAGCCGGCGGATGTCACCGTACCCCGCAGTTGAAGAGTTGGTGAAAGGCCACTGCTGACGCTGCCCACGGTCCAGATCCCTGTCGCATTGTTGTAGGATCCCTGAGAGGCAACTGCCGAAACAAAATTGACGCCGGCAGGTAACTGATCACGGACTTCAACGCTGGTCGCCGCGTCGGGGCCAACGTTGGAGAGAGTGATGAGGAAATTGACTTGCTGATTTAAGCTTGGCGTCGCGTCGTCGACTGTTTTCGTGAGGCTTAGATCAGCTTGTTCGAAATTCTCGAAGTCCTGAACGCGATTCGTCTCACCGACTGTGCCAACGATATCTGCCTGGCCATCCACGTTGGCAGCACCTGTCAAAATCTCAAGCTCGATTGCGCCGACTTGTGTGAGATCTGCGCCGCCACCACTGGTTGGCTGGAAGCTGGTGAAAGGGATGAACTCTTTCTGGGATACACTGCCGCCCGTCTGTGGAATCGCCAGGGTTGCCGTACTGAAGCGACTGGCAGAACTGCCAATGGCATCGTCAGAGTAAAGACGGACTGCAACTTCACCGCCGGGCAAATCGGCGCCGATTTGAAGTTGCAGTCCCAATGCATCAGAATTGTTCGTTAGGTCGATTTGACCCAAGCCTGTGTCTTGGATGTTCGCGGCATCACCATCGATTCCATCCCAAGAAACCCGTCGCTCACCAGCACCATTACCGCCCGAGCCAAAAGAAAGCAGACCGCCAAGGCCGAGCGTTGTGTCGTTGGCGTTCATCGTGATCACGCCTGTTTCGCTGGTGAGGTTGACGTAGATGTCACGCTCACCACCGATGACTTCCGGCGCGGCGACCGAACTCGAGACAGGGCTATTCGTCGTTAGGTCGTTAACCAGTTGAGTGGTTTGATTGAACGTATCAATCGGCGTCACGATCATTCCGGCCACATCATCAGCACTGAAACTGATCAATGGTGAAACATTGCGAAGCAGTGTGCTGCCGCTGGCTGTTTGCGCATCTTGAAGCACGAAATAACTACCGGCGCTAATGCGTCCAAACTTGTAAGTTCCATCGGTCAGTGTGGTCGTCGACGAGACTTGCGTGTCAGTACCCTGCTGAAAGATTCCGTCGCCGTTATCTCGATGTAACGTCAACGTGGCATTGGCAACCTCTTCGCCCGGGTCGTATCCGTTGCCCGTAAAGTCGTCATAGACGAGTCCGGAAATGGATGCGAGGTCCGTCGCGACCAATAGTCGCCGGTTCTCCAAGCACTCTAGAAAAAGCCGCCGCCGCAAACGCCGTTTCGCGTTCGTCCTCGCTCTTCTTTGCATCGCTATCCTGGCATCTCAGAAGAAATCACTTTTCAAGATCCAGATTGTGTGACACACAATAACGCTCAAAACAAGAGGCCTGGGCAAAATAAGCGGCCTGGGATGCAGTAAACGATTACGAGTTTGGGAGCGACAGGGCGGAAAATTAGCGTAATATAAGCACCATGGGAAGGATGGGGTGTCTCTGGGGCCTTTTGCCGCCCGTTTCCTGGCAACATTGAACGTCGAAGACCCGGATTTTTCTCGGGCGGGTTTCCTTTGGAAATCTCGTTCGTCGGGCGGATGGTTGGCGATCGGTGACTCGATGCGGGAAGAGGCGGCGCGACACCGAATGTGAAGCAGGTTCATTCACCGTCGACGCGTCGAGTTCGTGCTCATCCGAGAAGTCGAAGTTCGGGCTTTGTACTGACTTGTTAGCGGCGCTAAAAGAAAGTTCAAGAAGCTTCCGCGGTTGGCAGCCGCGCGTTCGGCAGTCAGGAATGAAGCAACCTGAAAAATGGCCGCACGGTCGATAATCACACTCAAGGTTTTGTGTATGGCTTGGCTGAGGAATTAGACTGGCAGCCAGCAATGTGAGGTTGAGGACAAACCGGCATGCTGGCACACACGCGAGGCATAGGGTCACGCGCTGGAAGTGTCGGATCAGCCATCCTCAACGATAAGATTGACCGACAACGATTGGATGACGGGCGGATGACCATGGGTTTCTTGCAACAATGGTTCAGAATTTTCGCCCTGATGACTGGATCTGCAGTCTTTGCGTCTGCCCTCCTCGCCGCAGATACTTTTACGGCTTACGAACCCGATCAAGTTCCGCAGAATGTGGCTGATCTCTGGCAGGATTATGACGCCAGGAAAGAGCCATTGGATATCAATGTAGTCCAGGAGTGGCGATCTGACGGAGTCGTGACGCAATACGTGACTTTTAAGGTGGGCACTTTCAAGGGAGCTGATGCACGCGTGGCTGCCTATTATTCGTTCCCAGATAACGGCAAACGGAACGCCGCATTCGTCTGGAGCCATGGAGGAGGACAGCGAGCGGAGCGTGGCCGCGGAATCTACTTTGCGAAGCAGGGGTTTGCGACGCTTGACATCAACTGGCTTGGAAGGCCGATGGAGGATGGAATCGACGAGAATACGGATTGGGGCAACGTCGATCCGACTCAAGGGCCCCGGTTTTATGCCAAAGCATTACGAAAAGGTTGGAAGCGGAACCTGCAGCCAGATGAACATTCGATTGATCCGGTTACCAGTCCGCGCAATGCCAACTGGTTTCTGTTGACAGTTGCGGCCCGCCGAGCAATCACGTTTTTGGAACAGCAACCCGAGGTTAACGCAGATCAACTTGGATTCTCTGGATACTCGATGGGTGGCATGATTACGGCATTGACCGCGATTGATCCACGTTTGAAAGCAGTGGTCCCATTCGTTGGTGGATCGGGATTTAAGTACATTGATTTTCCTGGAGGCATCGAAGGGAGTAGCATTCGCCTACACTTTCGAGATCTTGAGCTCTACAAGAATACTATCGATGCCAGTGTTTATTGGCCGCTCGTGAAATGTCCCGTTCTCTTTATCAGTTCCTCGAATGATTTCCATTCTACCTTTGACCGCATTTATCAGTCGATGAAACTGCTGAAGCATTCAGATTGGCGAGTCAGTACCAACCTTCACCAGAACCATGGCCCCGGACCGGAGCAGTGGGTGCTGTTGAATCGATGGTTCAATCAGTACCTGAAAGGGATTGAGCAAGACATCCCGGTCACACCGCCTTCGACTTTCAACGTGAAGGACGAGACAGCGACATTTACCGTCACACCGGCAGATCAACAGCGGTTGCTGGCGACTGAGGTGTACTTCAGCTACGACCCTAATTCACGAACCCGTTTTTGGAAGCGGGCCGACTCAAAACATACTGGGCACAGTTGGTCAGTGAACTTGCCGGTCTACGAAGATCTGCCGCTGTATGTGTTCGCGTTGTGTCGCTACAAGCTCGAAAAGAAAGTCGAGTTGGAGCGTGGCGAAACCTCGACGTTCGCGTTGAACTCTGTGGAACACTCCATTGTTCCGGAGTACGTAGACTTGCAGGCGTTTGCCAAGATACCCAAAAACCGAGTTGTTTTTGAAGACTTCAGCCATGGAATTAGGGATTGGTCAACACCAGACCAGCGGAGTATCAAGACGTACAAGTTCCAGAGCCCCGATTTGGACCGTTCGAACAACAAGAAGCTCTTGCTAACGATCGATCCCAATGGAAAACGCCTGTCTGTGCGTTTGAATCTTGGGAGCAGTTTCTTGAGTAGCAAAGATAACCGCGGGGACTTTTCCTTGATTAGAAATGTTGAAGGACAAGGCAATCAGGAGGTCATTGTCGGTCGAGAAGATTTCACAAGCGCCGATGATAACAAACTCGAATGGTCAAAGGTTGCAACCTTAGAAATCACGATCGTGGATCGAGTGAGTCGGGCAAAACTTGACCTCACGACGAAAGACGGCCATGCCGTGCTGCGGTCGATCAAACTGGTGGACTGAACAGTGGCTTATGAGCCATAAGGCATGCCAATCAATCTGGCATCGTTCTCGGTGAAAATCATTTCACTCGACCATCATTTGCTGCAGCAATGTTTTCTCCGAAGCAAGTCACCCGCGCCCCGATCACTTTGTTTGCGGAGGTTGCGCGGCGATATCGATCTCCAGCAGGATCCGTGCTCCAGTACACCCGTAATCTGACGACTGAAAGCCACTGTGCCGAGTGGTGTATCGGTACCATTTGACAACACCGCTATCGAGAACGCCGCGATTAAACGACCCTCCACGAGTAATCCGTCTTGTCCCATCCGGAGATGGAAGTCCGCGCGCTGTAAAGGAATTGCGAGCCGTGCTGACATCGGGTGGGGATTGGGGATTAACTCGAGTGGGCACCATCGGAAAGACGTAGGGAAAGTCCTGGACCCATTCTCCTGCGTTGCCAAACATGTCATGCAATCCTCATGCGTTTGCCGGTTTCTTTGCCACCGGTTGAAGAGTGCCAATGGAGTTCGTTTCGTACCAACCGGAGGCGAGGACGAGTTGTACTTGTTGGGGTTCTGGAGGATCCATGCGTCCGGCGCGGTGAGCGAATTCCCATTCTGCTTCAGTCGGTAAGCGGTAAAGCCGGCCTTTTTCAAAGCTCGTCAAGGCTTCGCAGAACGCTGTGGCCTCAGTCCAGTTTTGGATATGTGATCGGCTGTCAAAGCCGTTGATCAATTGTTTTTTTGGCAGTGATTTGTTTTGGTCAACCGTTAATTCAGTTTGTCCAAATCGTAAGGCTGCGTAAGCGTTACGCGGTGAGCTGGATAAAGCCGAGTTTGAGGTTCGTTGTATCCCATGGTGAACTCACCCGGTGGGATTAAGACGAAAGTTATTCCAATGGAATTGGTGAATTCGATTGGGAGATTCAACCTTCGTGCTCAGGCACGTTGTTGATCCTGAGCAATCTTCGCCGGGAACGGGGCGATCGCAGGTGTGGCATCACCGACCGTCATTTCGATCAATTTTCGAGTTGTGATTCGGCTTGCTTTAGTTCGATTCCCTTGAGAGACGATCGGGAGCTTTCGAGTAATTCTTTTGTCCGCATGGCAACACGAAGCTGTTGTTCACCTTTTAACGCTCGTGAAATCTGGTACCAAGCCTCAGCAACCGGCAATTGACGGGGGCCTTTTACTCGGCTTCGACGTCCAACTTAGCTGCGGAGGAATACGCTGGATCATCACTCTGTGCAAGAAATGCCAAGCCTCGTTCCCAGTTGCCAATCTCGAAACACCAGTATTGCCCGAGTTCCGAGAATTTGCCTGGATCGGGAGTTTGCTTGAGACTCTCTTCAAGTGCCAACATGTTCGCTCGTTGTTCCGATTTTGTTTTGATCTGCCGCGAAAGAACTCGCAACGTTCTTTGTTGATCACGACTACCGCCAACGAGGCTGACAGCCAAGTCAATTAGCGATATGGCCTCATCAAAACGCTCTTTCTGCTCGAAACGCTTTGCGAGCGGTATGATCCATTCCACAATGCGATTTCGAGCGGCAATCAACATAGTCCCCCGGAAATGTGCTTTGCTAATGTCTGCCCATCTTGACGCAGCATCAGAACGATATTGCAGACCGTCAACTTGAAAGGTGCGCCCGAAGGCTGAGAAGTGTTGTTCGGTCAGGTCCGAATCGGCTAATTTCGATCCTTCTTCTTTGGTGGGCCGAGTTGTACTCGAGTGTAAGGACTCGACAAATAAGTGGGATAATGGCGCTCTCGGAAGTGCAACGTTTTTCGGTGATTGCTGAAAAGATCGATTCGAGACGTTGCCGAATCGATCTTGATTTCTGCGGTCCATGTGCCCTGCTCTGTATGCCGGATCATCTCCTTCGTGTTTTCGTTCGGGATGAGTTCCTGCAGATATCGCGGACTGCCGTCGGGACCGCGGTCATTGATCCACCAGATGCGTCCCGTTTCCTCACCAGAATCAGGAGCGAACCGAACTGTCACTTTTAGAATGTCATCGTCGATCTGAGTTTGGAGTGTCGGCGGTGACAGTAGTGATTCGGTCATTTCGTTCGGGAAAAAATGATGAATCAGGAACGCGGCCTTATTCTGTTGATCCCGTTCTGTTTTGGGGTGACCTTTTTTTCCGTGTCCACTGTTGGCTCCGAGGTAGACGGGAATGGAAGGATGATTTGCGCCGCCCCACGCCAGGTCATAGGCAACCATGTCATGGGTTCCCGGATGAAAAAGCATTTCGACGCCGCGTTTTCGCAGGTCTTCGAGGTTGCGAGAAATGAAGACTTCATCTGAAATTCCTGCGACGAAGCGTTGCAGGTCTTGCCATGTGTGACCGGCATTGAGTGCGCGTTGGTTAAAATTTGGCCCGAAGTGTCCGCCCGAGAAACCGCGTTGTTGACCCCCCTCGGCCCGATGTTGATCCAACGCCTTTGGATCGCATAGTCGTAGTGGTGAATCCCAGATTGGTGAGACTGAGGCATGTAACGCTGTCATGCGTTGATCGTGAATGATCGCCATGGATGGCGAAGCGCCATTCTTTGAAGAACCGGTCACCGCGATCTTGCCTTCTTGGAAATGCTCTGTGTCCGCATAGGCGGTTGTGATCGCTCGCATCAGTGTTGCTGGCCAAGCCCAATATTGAATCTTGTGATGAGGATTCAATGACTTGGCAAATCTCGCTTCGGAAGCTCCACCCAATTCGGCTTGTCCGTAAGACCCGGGTTCTTGCACGACCGTCATGACCAATCCGATGCCGCCGGCAAGCAAGTCGAGATCCACTCCTCGCGGTCTGATGTGACGTTCCAATTTTCGAGGT
The DNA here is from genome assembly GCA_036339635.1 of Planctomycetota bacterium. Lineage (GTDB taxonomy): Bacteria > Planctomycetota > Planctomycetia > Pirellulales > Pirellulaceae > Rubripirellula. The sequence goes on from JAYZAR010000158.1 coordinate 52,915, forward strand.
GAATTTCCACCGGTCAGGTGAAATCCACGAGCCCTTCGATCCTTGGGAACAATCATCCGTACTGGCACTCGGTATTCTCGGCCCGGCCAGATTTCACCAACCCTGATGGTGACCAGTTTTTGGCGAGTCACAATCGGCCCTTGAACGATTTGCCACGGTTGCTCGACTTGGATTTTTAGTGTTGTCGGATCGCGAATTGCATCCATGTCAAAAACCTCCCAAGCTTGGGTGGTCGTTGATAAAAACAGACTGATTCCGAGCAAACGAAGCGTGAACAATGGAGTCATCCTCAACAAAGGTTGCTATGCCAAGATTGCGAATTACAGTTTCGCAAACGATGATGTGAAAGGTTCTTACACGACAGATCATTGATCGGTCACTTCAAGGCGGTGCCAGTAGGCAGCTTCGAAGGCCCAGTCACTTGCGCGGTTTTCTAAGTCGATTCGGATCGTCCTTCCCGCGTATTCGGTCAGGTCGATTTGCGTCTCTTGCCACTTCGAATCTTCGATCGGCCTCTTCAGAACTTCGTTACCATCGATCCGCACGACGAGTGTCCAGTTGCCGTCGGGATGATTGTTTACAGCAAACTTCAGGGCGGTTCTTTTTCCCGGCGAGATCGTCAGACTGCGAGATAAAACGCAGGGAATCTCTCGACTGAGAGGGTGGGTGAGCAAGACGTTGCTACGTCCATTCCACTTTGCACGTAATCCAGGTTTCATTCCTGACCCGCCCCACGACTTTACCGTCCAACCGGGAGCAAACTTCTTGACATCTGCAGCCAGATTCGCAGTCTTGCGGTTTGCGACCCGTGCCCCTGGTGCAGGTTTGGAAGTCGCCGTTTTGGGATAGGGCATTTTTGCGTCGACTTGATTCCGCCACTGATGAAGCTGGTCTTTCAATTTTTCCGCAAGTTCCGGTTTTGATTTGGCGAGATCGTTTTGTTCGCCAATATCAGTCGCTAAGTCGAATAGTTGAGTGGTTCCATTTTCGTAGTATTCAATCAGTTTGTATCTTCCGGATCGAATCGCCCCATTCGGACTTTGGAATCCATGGTTGCTGTAGTGGGGGAAGTGCCAAAAAATCGGTCCGCGGTCGTAGGATTCGCCTTTCAACGCAGGAACAAAGCTCCTACCGTCGATGTGTTGCTGGGGAAGCGCGGGCAGGTCCAGCATCTCCAGCAAGGTTGGGTAGTAATCGGTTCCCGTAACGACGGCATCTGAAGTTGTGTTCGGTTGGATCCTCCCTGGCCAATGAACAATCAGCGGGACGCGAATACCACCTTCGTAATTCCATCCCTTGGCTCCGCGAAGCGGTAGGTTTGAGCTGGCGTAACGCGTGTTGAGTGTCTCGACGGAATGGTGGATGCCGCGGTATTGGTTCGACGCAGCCATCCCACCATTGTCGGACGTGAAAATAATGATTGTTTTTTTTTCGAGTCCGAGTTCTTTCAGCTTCGCGCGGATTCGTCCTAGGCTTTCGTCGGTCGCTCCAACCATTCCGGCGAACTCGACGTTGTCCTGCTTTTGTTTGACCCACCATACACGCGCGTTTTGGTGCGTTGCGCTGTTGTCGTTCTCTGCGATTGCTGTCAGTTGATCAGCGGAAAGGGGTGGTCCGTCCGGATTCGGTTCGAGGATGTAATCTGGTCCTGTCTGGGTCGGCATCGCGTCAAGTTTTTCTGTGTATTTCTTGACGAGATCTTTACGCCCTTGAATCGGATCATGGACGGAGAAGTGTTCCAGGTGGACAAAGAATGGTCTGTCTTGATTTCGTTCAATGAAATCAATCGCGGCGTCTGTAAGTTTATCGGTGTGATAATCACCTTCTTTCGCCGGCAACGTTTCATCGTAATCCTTTCCAAACGGATAGTAGTACGATCGGACCCATCCTGTGATCGCTTCGTCGAACCCGTATGTCTTGGGATCTTTGTTCAGATGAGCCTTGCCGTAGTTTGCTGTCGCGTAGCCGTGTTGATGCAATGTCTCTGCCAGTGTTTGTTCTTCCTCTGGCAGAGCGGTGAGCTTTTCGCCATGGTGCAGTTTCTCGTAGTCCCGTTCGGGACGGCCCCCCAGCCATTCGGTCAGGTTTGTTCGGGCTGGGTATTTGCCAGTCAGGATGCTGGCCCGGCTGGGCGAGCAAACGTGGCAAGTTGCATACGCATTGTTGAACAGGACACCTTCCTGGGCTAACCGATCAATCGCTGGAGTCTCATAGAACTCGCTTCCATAGCAACCAACATCTCGTTGCCCGAGGTCATCGACTAAAAAGAACACAACATTCGGTTTTTGTTTTGCTGTAGCAGTAATCTGCAGTGCCATTGCTAAAGCAATGATTAGGGAAGTTCTCATTCTGCAAGTTCCACACAAGAGATCAATGATTGCTGTGCCACGGGATTAATCATTGTGGCGGAAAATGTATGGCGAGTCACTGCATGCTACAGTCTTTCGAGCCAAACACTGTCACGCAACAGCGACTCCAGGCCAGCTAAAGAGCCGCAAATCGCTAGCCGCAGGTGCTTTCATATGTCCAGCGGCTGACGCCACGCCGCTTACAGATTCAGAAACATTTTCAGTGAGGTATCTACTTTAGTTGCTTGCCAGATCTTACCGTGGACTACATACAAAGTGAGAATGTCTTAGAAAAGTGGCTCGCTCATTTCGCGATTGATCGCTTCCCATCTTTCGATCATCTCGGCTAATCGGTCAGGATCTTCAGTCACCAAATTCTTTGTTTCAGCGAGATCTGTGGCGAGATTGTAGAGTTCCCATTTTGCTTTCTTCGGGCTGACTCGGCCTCCCATACGAACAAGTTTCCAGTCGCCGTAACGCATGGCGGCCTTGCCACCCTGCCGCCAAAAGAGAGTTTCGTGGGGGCAGCTGTTGTCTTCGCCGGTCAGATAGGGAATCAGGTTTACACCTTCGACCTTGCTAGGGACGTTGGCACCGGAGATCGCCGCGGCAGTCGCAAAAATGTCCATCGAACTCACCGCTTGGTCGTAAGTCTTGCCGGCGGGTAGCTTTTCTTTCCATTGGACCATGAAGGGAACTCGTATTGCGCCTTCGTACATCTGGCCCTTTGATCCTCGTAGTGGCAAATTGGAGGAGGTCAGTTCTCGTGTTGGCCCGCCGTTGTCGCTCAGGAAGAAGACAAGCGTGTTATTTTCCAGACCAGACGATCTTAACTTCGCCATGACGGCACCTACACTGTCATCCATGTTGGCGAGCATTGCCGCAAAGATGCGGCGGTGGATATCGTCGATGTGAGCAAACTTCTCCATGTACGCGTCCGCACCTTGTAGCGGACTGTGAACTGCGTTGTAGGCGAGATAGAGAAAGAACGGCTTGTCGTCGTGACGGTCGATAAAGTCGACTGCTTCGCGAGTCAATGCATCGGTCAGGTACTCGTTCTCGATGACGGGTTGCCCGCCGCGAACGATCGGGTTGTTGGCATCGTAATCTGGTTCATCATTTCCCATGTGCGTGCTGAAGATCAGACCCTTCTTTCCAATCCAGCGACCGTTGCCGCCTCCCGGAAGTGTCTTGCGACGCAGCATGGTCGTGACGCCATCGTACGGCGGCGGCACAAAGTAATGCCCCTCGTGCGTAAAGCCAAAGAACTCATCAAAGCCATGTCGAAACGGGTGGTATTTTGCCATACCGCCTTGATGCCATTTGCCGATCAATCCCGTCATGTAACCAGCGTCATGCAATGACTCAGCGATGGTGATCTCCTCAGGTGGCAACCCAAAACCAGGTTCTTCATTGCGGGCGCCAGTCGGGTTGAACTCATAACCAAAGCGGGTCGGAATGCGTCCGGTCAGCATCCCAGCCCGCGATGGACTGCAGTTCGGTCCAGTAACGTAACCGGAAGTGAAACGGATGCCATTGTTCGCGATGGAATCAATGTGAGGAGTCGGAATCTCTAGATTCCCTTGGCAGCCAAGTTCCCCGTAGCCGAGATCATCTGCAAACAGGATGACGATGTTTGGGCGCGTCACATCGGCAGCGTCTGCGAGTGAATTTGCGCCCATCCAGGATAGGAACAGAACAAAGCAGTGGCATCGGAGAGTTGGTTTTAACGATGCGATTATGATGCGTTGCATGAGACTCATATTTACCGGTTCGATGAGGACGGTTCGATGAGAAAAGTGTGTTGGTGGGTACGCAAATCTTCGCGTAACACGAATGTTTCGGTTTTCAAACGAAATTCGAGTTCGGTCTGACGCGACTACATCAGTCGCGTTTGAAAATTCAAAGCTCGATCACATGAGATTGTGTCTTCAGTCATCAAACAGGGGGTGGTCTGGGTTTCCTGCCGAGATCAGGTAAGCAAGTAGATCAAGGACGTCCTTTTCGGACATCGTATTGAGGAGACCTTTCGGCATCATCGAGATCTGCGAGGGTTGGATTGCTTCGATGGTATCCACCTTCACTTTCGTGATCGTGCTCGGTTTCATCATGTCGGTATTCACCCAGTATTCATTTTCTTTCAGGTTCATGACTCGGCCCACAAGCAGGCTGCCATCGTCCAGTAGGAATTGGCTGGCAGCATATTGATCACTGATCACCTTGCTGGGCGCGACCACAGTTTCGAGCAGATCGAGTGCACTGAATTTTCCACCAGCGGAGGTCAAATCGGGGCCGACAGCGCCCCCTTCACCTTGAAATCGATGGCAGGCGTAGCAACTTCCGGCTCCGAACATTTTTCTGCCATTGCTGAAATCCCGTTTGCCTGGAACACCTTTGGCGAGGGTGATCTGGAAATCAGACATTGTCCAATCTTTGATAAAACTCCGCGGTTCAATGGTGAACTGAAGTGGATTTCGCTTCGGGGGCGTCTCGATGATCGCCATGAGTGCGGGGGTTTTATCTGCATCTGGTATCGAGGCGATTGCCTGCAACTTGCAATCCTTCAGATAGTTGGCAAGTCTGGCCCCACCGTGATAGCCACCTGCCAACACAAACCAGCGGAAGTAGTTTTCTCGCAATTCGGGCGTCCAGCCTTCCTTGAGGTGCCTGAGGTTCATGGCGTACGTGATTTGTTCCTCCTGCCCGGACGCATTATTCAAGAGTGCGATTCCTTTTGCGGCGGCTGAGGGGGCTTGCAGGAATTGCATGACGGCGGAGAGGTCACGGTTTTCAGCAGGTGTTTTGGCGGGATAGATTTTGTCAGTCCAGGCAATCAAGCGATCGCGCGTGTCGGTTACCGGCATGCCACCCCGGGTCAGGCTAAGGGTCAATGCTCGCAATACATCGAGCCGTAATTGATACTCGCTAATGGCGCGGTAATCCAATTGCATGATTTGGTTTTGAATGGAGCTTGCCGCTCGCGTGGCTCGACTCCTATCTGCGTCTGTGGAGGCTGCTCGTGCCCAAGCCATCATCGCGGCTGTTTTGACCCACAGGTTGTCTTCTGTGCTGACACGGTTGGCCCATGCTTTGGTGGGCTGTTTCTCCAATGCGACACGAGCGGCGTGACGGATGCCACGATCTGCCGAACCGAGGTTTTGCCAGATGTTGTTCAGTTGCTTCGGTGATGCCGGTGGGGCATCCTGTTGAACAAACTTCTCAAAAGCACGGCGTTGATTGCGTTCCGCCTGACCCGCAGTGTTTGGCTGAACAGGCGCAGTCGACTCTTTGCCGTTGTAGGTGACCCGATGGAGTCCCGATTGAACACGTCGACCCCCGGTGGCGAAGTACATCGCGCCGTCGCGCGGATTGATCAAAATGTCGGTCAACGGTAGGGGTTGAGCGTAGGCGAATTCTTCGAAAGTTCCGGTGTAGGTCGATCCCTTGGGTTCGAGATGAATCGCGTAGAGTTTGCCGTAGGACCAGTCACACGCAAATAAGGCTTGTTGATATTTGGCGGGAAACTTAGCGCCGTATCCAAATACGACACCGGTCGGTGACCCGATACCGATATCGACAGCCGCGCCGAAGGTGTCGGTACACGTGTCCATGAACTTTCCCGATCCGGTTCGCCATCCGTAATCCGCACCGTCGATGACGTGATTGATTCGAGTCGGTCGATACCACGGAGTATTGAGGTCCCACTCCATATCAGCGTCATAGGTGAAAAGTTCACCCTGCTGATTCAATGCGGCATCGAACTGATTCCGAAAACCTGTGGCGATGATTTCGTAATTGCTGCCGTCCGGATCCATTCGGCCGATATGGCCGCGTGGTGCTGTAACGCCGGCCATGAAATGCTGAATCGACGGAAACAATTGGTCCTCGCCCCACAGTTCTGGTACGCGGGAATGGGCATATTCAGGCAGGGGTGTCGTGTTACCCGCCACAACGTAAAGATGTTTTTTGTCGGGACTGATGATCAATGAATGCGGTCCGTGTTCGCCGCGCGCATTCAGAGCCAATACGTGTTCCAGTTGGTCAAACTGGTCGTCGCCATCCGTATCGGTTAATCGAAAAACGCCTTGTTTTTCATTGAATTTGGTTCGTTCATTCACCACCACATACAGGCTGTCGAAAGCGTAAAGCAATCCATGGGCACCGCCAATTTGCAGGAGCGATGCCTCTTTTTCAGTTGGTTCGCGTTCGCCACGGACGGCGGGTGCGTAGGTAAGTGGTTCAATGTCTTTGGCCTTCAGCTTTTGTCCTGCCGGCGGAACGTCAAAACGATAGAGTCCACCATATTGGTCACCCACGATCATTCTGCCGCGATTATCAAAACACATCGCCACCCACGAACCCTGTTGGTCTTTGGGGACAACGTAGAGTTTTTCGACATTGAAGCCTTCTGGCAGCTTGATCGCACCTTCAGCTTTGGCGGAGGTATCGTTGTCAGATGGCTCAGCGTTCTTCTCGCTTTCGATTATGGCGTTGATCGCAGCTTTCGCTGCTTTGCCTTTCAGGTTGCACAGGCGAATATCTTTGAATTCGACTGTCATCGGGGCGCCAGCATGAAGTTGCAGGGCGAGGATTCCCTTTCGCTTCGCTTCCGGATGGTTGTCAGTCAGGTCCATCGTCGTGATGCCATTAACTTGATGGATCTGTCGATTGCCCACTGCGATAATCGTCAGTTCATTCCATTGAGAATCGACCAGTTTCTGATCTTTGTCACCAACCTCTCCCACGACCTGGGTTTTGCCATTCGGGCCCACTTTCACTTGCTGAAATCGCTTTGCGACGATGCCCCGCCACTTTTCGGCGTATAGCATGCCGAAGAATTCGGGTTTGGGGTGCAAATCTGCCTGGTAACCTTTGACGACAAAGTCGTATGGGTCGCCGATGGTTTCGCTGCGATACTGAACACCGGAGTTGTTGCCTGAAAAGCGGACTTTCGTTTTGAAGATAAAGTTGCCAACTTCACCTCCTTGCCAGATGAGGAAAGTGTTTCCTTTGGTTGGTTTTTCCTTGGTTGTCTGGCCGAAGATTGCTCCATCTTTCACCGTCCACAATTCTGTATTCCCGGCCCAGCCAGTCAGATCTTTGCCATTGAACAGTGATTGGAACTCTTGGGCGTTCGCAGTCGCCACTAAAAACACCAAGAGGAACAGGGTGGAGAAAAACTTGATCGATCTGGACATGTCAAAATGATTTAGGGAGGGGGATTTAGTGGGACAGTAAATCGTCATTTCAATGAAATGGATAAAAGAGACGAAGAGGATAGCTGAGGTGAGCGATGGTTAAGGAGAATGGTTCACCCGCTCACGTTTCGTGTTGTTCACGGTTGAAGTTCACTGACTTGTGATTCGATGTGCCAGAAAGGTTGCAAACCATCATTCTAGTTCGATTGGCTGAATGATGGGCTTCCCAGGGGCGATGTGTAAGCCGGCTTAATTGATATCATTTTTGAACTGTTTGGTGAGGAATGTGTCGAAGGCCTTGATTGTCGCATCAAACCACTGTTCATAATTCCAAAAGGGGTGGGGGCCGTCTTCCATCAAAACGAATTCGTGCGAGATGCCAAGGTCATCCATCTTCTTCCACGTTTCGGTGTAACGAATACGGGGGTTGTCGAGTTCGCCATCGATGAACAGACTCGGGGGCATCGACTTGCTGAGGTGCGTGTTCGGAGATGCCTTGATGTACGCTTGACGGCGTTTTGATGGTGGTCCACCGAGAAACTGAATGATTGGGTGAACTTGTCCACGCTCTTCGCTGAGCTTAATGTTTTTCTGAGTTGACTCACTCAGTAAATCCATTGAACCACACATCACGATCAAGGCCTGCACCTCGGACGAAACATTGGATTCATGTCCCTCAAACTCCTGCAGACCATTTGTTGCCGCGACTAATCCAGCAAGATGTCCGCCGGCTGATCCACCTGTCACCGCGATTTTGTCGGGATCACCTTTGAGAGACTTTGCGTGCGAACGGGCCCATCGAATTGCGGCTTTACAGTCATGAATCGCTGCGGGGAACGGTGCTTCTCGCGAAAGCCGATAGTTGGGAACCACGGTGACATAGCCGCGTTGGGCAATCGCTTGAGCCAATGGCGTCATGTGTCCAGGACGACCATTGATCCAGCCACCTCCAAAATAGATCACGAGGATTGGTAGCTTGGTATTGGGTGCGATATTTTTTGGGCGATAGGTATCGAGGGTGAGTCGACGCTTTTTCTGATCATCGACATGGGTATATTGTGCGCGACCGATGATCAGACCCTCTGCGAATCTTGGCGGGACGAGCCTTCGTTTGTCATTCGTTTTCTCGGGCACCTCTTCTTTTGTTTGCTTGGTCACTGCCTCTTGGGAAGAATCGTTTTCTGGTGACTCTACTCGCGGATGCCCGCCTGTTCGTGCCACTGCCCGCGCGAGTCCATGGCGGAGTTCACCAAGGGTTCCTTGTCGGCGAACGGTTTCATCGGGAATGTCCTGCACCGTGCTATGGCGATCATCCACTGGAACTGCTGTGGTGAATTCGCCTGTGCCATCACCATCGATGATGACTTCGGGATGGATGTGGGTCGCGCTTGATGAGCCCGCAGCGAAGAACATCAAGCCTGTAATGGCGATGGTGAATAATCCGTGAATGGAAAGACTCATTTTTCATTCAGCTGTGACTGAGGTCGGGGCAGCGTTCGTTAACGGGATCGCTCAGATTTCGTTTTAAATTCGGGCGTCGTTTCTTCGGGGAGCCAGCGCAAAAGCCGATTCTGAATCTCGGTGTGGACTGGGTCGTTCGCCAAATTCTTAAACTCGTTGGGATCAGTACGGTGGTCGTAAAGTTCTTTTGCGCCGTCTTCGTAAACAGTCAATCGCCAATCGCGATCACGGATGGAGTGATTGCCATAATAGGAGGACGTGATAGCAGGTTGATCTCTCGGGGTCCCTGGATCGTCTAGTTGAGGAACGAGGGAAATTCCGTCGAGCTCTGAATGTTTGGGTAGCTGGCAAAGTTCAACCAGTGTGGGGTAAATGTCCAGCAAGCTCGCCGGTTCCCGACATGGCTGGGCCGGTTTGATGTTGGGGCCAGCCAATAATAGCGGTACGCGTGTTGATTCATCCCAGAGGGTGCGTTTTGCCCAATGCTGTTTTTCGCCAAGATGGAATCCGTGATCGCTCCACAGAACGATCAATGTATTGTTTGCGTGTGGACTCGATTCGAGGGCGTCCAAAACGATACCAACGCAGTGATCGACGAAGCTGATTGATGCCAAATAGGCGTGCGTGAGGCTCCGCTGCTTGTCATGTTGGACGACTTCAGCGTGTGTCGGGGCAACGGCATAGGTGTTGATCTTCAGGAAGTTACCAGGCAAATCATCTAGATCGGATTTTGGAGTGTTCGGAAGCGTGAATTTGTCAGTTTGATAAAGATCAAACCACTTCGGTGGAACAAAAAGTGGAACGTGGGGACGAAAGAAGCCAACCGTCATAAAGAAGGGTTGCGAGAATTCTTCGTGCAGTATCTCGGCAGCTTTCTCGGCAAGTTGGATATCTGCCATGTCCGCGTCACTTTCGGGAAACTTTCCCCAATCCCAAGCGCGGCTCCAATCGGCAGGGCGGTTCATTGGTTTTCGCGGTCTGGGACTTCGTTTCCTGCCGAGAGATCGATCGATGTCACCACTCAATCTTCCATTGAATCCATGGTGCAATACCTTGCCACCGGCAAGGGTGTAGTAGCCGTGGTTTTTAAAGTAGCGCTGGATCGTTGGCATTTTTTCGATCGCCAGCAGATCTTCGTATTTTGGTCCGAGTTCGTAACTACCATGCGTTGTCGCCGCGACACCCGACATCACGCTCACTCGCGAAGGCGAACAAACTGGTACGTTGCAATGTGCGTTGGTAAAGTTTCTACCCCGCTTTGCGAGTGCATCCATGTTGGGCGTGATCGCATCTGGGTGTCCCTGCAGAAAACCGACCCAGTCGTTGAGGTCGTCGATGCAGATCATCAGAACGTTCGGTTGCCCAGGTGAAGCGGCAAAGGCTTCACTGTTGAGAATCAGCGAAAATATTGCGATTAACCACGTTTGGAGAATCTGGTGCAACGGTCGACTGTTCATATTGATTTCTGGCCACTTGGAATGGGGCGATGGCAAATATGCCCGATATTCTACGCCACGCCTTCGTCAGGAAATATGCTATCGCATGGTGATGAAATAAAGGCTAACGGGGCTCGGTTGGTTCTTTTGTACGATTGATTGTCAGCAAAGCACTGTCGATCAGTTCGAGAGCTGAGTTAAATCTTTCATCGACGAAGTAAAGCGACCAGACTTCCTTCGCTTGATCTTCATCTTCTTCCCGTTTTGGGTAGCCGATGAGGTCCAGTAATTGGAAAGCACGAGGCGTGGAATTATCGATCTCGACTGAATAGACCAGCGAAGGTTGATTGTCATCGGGTTGCTCGATTTCGATCAATAACCGGTAGGGCATCGGATTGTCGCGGTCGCCCGGCAAAACGTAATCCGCTGGATCGAAGGAACTGTTTTGCGTGGCAGCAGAAAGACCATCCACTTCCAACTGCTCGCTAATCTCTTGATTTGAATTTTCAGCAGCCAGCTTTGCTTCCTCCCAACCGCGGACTTTGAAATCCCAGTAAGGAAGGGAGGTTCGGCCAGCTACCAGCTCGTCTGGCCCGCGAAGTGTCTTGATGTGATAGAAGGAAGCATTCTCAAGCCAAATCGCCACATGGGGTGGAGACTTGGCATCAAAGGCCTGCCCAGCGCGGATGTTGAGCTTCATCCTGTAGTTTGACGCGGGGGTGTATTGGTACACCAGGCCATCCTCTTGGATCTCGAACCGCTCAATCGCTGGACCAAGATTTTGACTTAGACGCAGGATATTGCGGATTGGAGCTGGTTGCCAGAAAAAAATCCCCGTTAAGGTTGCGGTGAAGATTAGCGTTCCCCAGATTGCTTTGGTGCGTATGTATCGTGATAGATGATTGGAATTGTTCACGACATGGAATGCGACCAGCCCGATAAAGACAAATCCCATGAGGGCATGAAGCCCGACGAGTTGAATCGAGAACTGCTGAGCGAATACCAAGACACCGGTCACTGCCAAAACGACAAAACTCAAAGCGGTCAAGAGTGAGACAACGTTGCGTTTACGTTTCATGAGTGTTGCGTCAGGCAGAGGAGTGGGCGTTGACTTCAGCTCGGCCGTGAAATCGAAGTCGCTTGGGCTGCCGAATTCATTTGATTTGCGTTCATTTGTTTGCCGGTTCTGCAATATTTGCTAGACCGGAGCCGGAACAATCTGTCCATGTTCAATGAGCAATGACTTGATTTCCGTGAATGGAACTTCCAGTGGTGTTGTTCCCGCCTTCGCAGCCAGAGTCGCGGCGATTCCTGCCGCTTGCCCCATTCCCATGCAGGACGCTTGCACTCGTAATCCGGAATTCGCCAGCCGGTCGCTGCTGACGCAGCGGCCCGCGACGATTAGGTTACGGCTGCCTTTTGGAATCAGAGCTCGCAATGGAATGGTTGGTACTTTACCTCGTTGGAGCGGTTTTGGTTTGACACCGGTTTTTGTGTGTAGATCGACCGGGTAGAAGGCGTAACTGATGGCATCGTCGAATATCCGTCCCGAGGTGTAATCGTTGACGGTGATTATTGTTTCACCTTCAATGCGGAACGACTCACGAAAGCCGGTTTCGGGCTGCAGGTGCATCAATCTTTTGCCCGAGTTGCGGGCTTTTTCGAGGATTGATTTTCGGCCCGTCAAGTTTGCCACGGTCGCTGTGCGTGAATTAGATGAATCAGCCCCGTGAACGTAAAGTCGATGCAGTTGTTCTCTACCTGGCGACGGTGCGCTGCCCAGCTTGTAAAGGAACGAACCGGGTTGTCGTTCTTCCTCACGCATTCGTGGGAAGCCTAGCAGTCCAACAAGTTCAGCACCTCCCGTGCAGTCGATGATTTGTTTGCATCGAACGCGCCGCCGTGTTCCAAATCCAACGCAATCCACCTGCCAGTGATCCCCCGTCTTTGTGACGGTTTGTGGGAATTCGTAATAAGCGATTTCGACCCCGGCTTGAGCGCACTTGTCTTCTGCCAAAATCGCATAGAGAAATTGGTTGGTATATACCTGATTCTGCCAATGTCGTTGTGGCACTTTGGAAAAATTTGGAAGTTTGCCACCGTCCAGCTCAACGCTTTCCCTGACGAGTTCCCAACCAATTCCGGCAATGACCTGTTTGCCCCACGCGTCAAAGAGACCTGGGAACGCGACGCCTCCGGTGGTCGTGGTGCCTCCAAGCTGGCTACCACGCTCTACGATTAACGTTTTCGCACCAACCCGCCCGGCCTGGATGGCCGCGACATGACCGGCAGTTCCACCACCGACCACTAGCACATCGACTTCGTTGGTCACTTCAGGTTCTGCAGCGTCGCGAGCTGTTTGCGCAGTGACGTGCGATGTCGACGCGATCGCAAGACTTGCCGCTGCCGTACCAAAGACTGATCGCTGAAGAAAATTGCGGCGATCATTGTCGTGCTTTGAGTTTGTCATCAGGCTGAAACGATTCGTGGGTGAAGTCGAAGTTTTAGAAAAATCGCAAAACTCGACGGGTCAAATTTGTCGGTTCGCAAGTGGGGCGGGTTCTTGCCTTTGGGTGCCGGGTGTTTGGGCGCGTCGCATTTGGTTCAGATCAGCAATGGGTGAACTTGTAGGACTGGTTGATTGCAGTTGTGATCGGAACTCAGGAGCGTGAGCTATATTTTTCTGTTCGCTCTTGAATTTGTGGTCAGCTTCGTTGCGGTGATTGAAGCTTTTCGACCGGTAGGTCATGGAACATTGCGTTGCCCGTGATTCTTACGATCAACTCTTCGGTCGGGTTTCGCGGGGGTCGTCACAAATTGCCCCGACTGACGCTCATCTGGGATGTACCATTGATCAAGCAAGTTGCTGAGTTTTTTCACTTTCTCTGGATTCGAAGCAGCGAGGTTCATTTTTTCGGTGGGGTCGTTTTGTAAGTCATAGAGCTGCGGTGCCCCACTAGTTGGCGGGTATTTCATTTTCCCCGGAGCACCATCGTAGGTGAGCAAGAGCTTGTCGTGATCGTGGATGACCCAGCGGTAAAGTAGAGAGGCTTGCGGGTTTTCGATATCAGCAATGTCGTGTGCGAACGATTCGCCGAACAGCGTGTCTCGTTCAATTAAATCGCCCGATTTCAAATTCGGTAGTAGGTTGAGCCCCGGAAAGTCATGTGGTCCTTCTGCACCGGCGGCTGCGAGCACGGTGGGAACAAAGTCGATGGATGAACAAAGTTCAGGGCGGTCCGCTGCGGGGATGGTTCCTAGCCAGCGAAACATAATCGGTGTACGAGTACCGAATTCATTGGGACTACGTTTTGATCGCGGTGCGTAACTGCCCTGCTCTGTTTGGATCCAACCATTGTCGGTGACGTAAATCACCAAGGTGTTTTCCCCGATTCCCGCTTCATCAATATGGTTGACCAAGGCACCGCAGGTCTCATCAAACCAATCACACATCGCATAATACTTTGCGATTCGATCCGGAACTCCCTTCGCTTGATATTTTTCAAACAAACGCGTCGGGGGGTTGTGGGGCGTGTGTGGCAAGAAGGGAGCGTACCAGACAAAAAACGGTTTTTCGCTCTTCACCGAGCGGTCAATGAAATCGAAAACGGGCGTCATGCCTTCTCGACCAATTCTCAGTCCCGCGTCGCCATGCCGGCCGCCACGATTTGGGTAGCCGTTGGTCATGCCCTCGGTAAAGCCTGCACGCTGGTAAGGTCCCTCCCACCACTTGCCGCTCTGATGGCTGACATAACCTTTGTTTGTCAGCCACTGGGGTAGTGCGCCAGTTTTGTCGATGTGAGAGATCAGTAGTTCCCGAGCGTCTTCACCAGCTTGTTCGGCATGAGCTTCATTGGCAGGTGTCTTAGCTGGGTCATTCCCCGTGGTTTTGTTTTGGTGCGAATACAGCCCGGTGATCAGCGTCATCAGTGATGGCCGACACAATGCAGTAGGAACATAACCACGCCGAAATAAGGTGCTTTCTCTCGCTAATTTATCGAGGTTTGGTGTTTCGATCTCGGGATGTCCCATGAATCCATAGTCGGTGTAACCCTGATCGTCAGAGAGGATCAAAACGATATTTGGTGGTTGTGATTCTGCAGCGGTAGCGATCGACACGATCAAGAGTATCGCAGAGAAGCTGAGTAATATTTTCATGGGAGTGTCTTTTAACTGTTCATTCGTGTGAGTTAGGAAGCGAGAGGCTTACCGGATGCTCGTTTCACTCGGTCCGGTCGATCGGTTTCGCTTGCCCGGTCTGCGTTTCACCTGGTCTGGTCGAATTGCTTGGGTAGTAAACATTTCGTGGTTTGAATCACCGCCACTGATCAGGTAAGCGAGCAGATTAAGGATTTCGTCTTTGGTCATTCGATTGAACAATCCGGTGGGCATGGCTGAGACATCAGAAACGACCATTTGCTCGATTGTATTGCGATCGATCGTCAATCGCTGATTTGGATCGGTCAAGTCAGTGTTCAACACGATTGCATCGCCATTTCGCTTGACGCCGAGATTGACGATCACGCCTGTGTGTATCATGCCGTTGTCGGTCAGGATTTTGACTGAGGAAAACTGATCGTTGATGACTTTGCTTGGATGGATCACTTGATCGATCAAGTCGCGTGGAGAATATCGCTTGCCCGCTGTTGTCAGGTCTGGTCCCGTCATTCCACCTTGATTGTTGAATCGATGGCACGCGTAGCAACCGGCAGCGGCAAACATTTTTTTGCCGTCGGCAAAATCACGTCCCGTTAGTTCGGTCCGAGCGACCTGCGATAATTCCTGGAGTGTCCAGTTAGTCTCTTCACGGCCGGCGAATACCGCACCAAGGTTTTCCAAGGCGGACTTCTTTATTGGTTGCTTCGCGAGAACTTCTTTCAGTGATTCTCGCTGGGATTGATTGAGAGATGCGACCGCATCCTTGCGGATGAATTGGATGAACTTTTCAAAACTAGCTCCCCCGCGGTAATTAGCGGCCTTGAGGAACCATTCGAAGTAGGCCGTTTGTAGATCGTTATCCCAGCCAGAGGTGAGCATCCGAATGGATCGCGCGTATTGGACCTGTTCCTCCTGGGTTGGGGCAGCTTGGATCAATGCCATCGCTTTTTCAGCGGTGTTTGGGGCTTGCAGCCAGGCGAGTGTTTCGCACAGCAACCAATTCATTTCGGCCGATTCAGCCGGGAACATTGGATCAACAAAGGCGATCAGTTTTGCGATAGTAGCATCATCCGGGCGTCCAAAACGGTTAAGGATAATTTGCAGTGTGCGTTGCAAAGTAAGTTGTCTATCCGTGTCGATCTTTGTCACGTCGATTTTGAGCACGGCTTGCAGCAGTTTGTCTCGCATTGCCGTGTCGATCTCTGGTGTTGAATCGGTGCGATGCTGGGGGCAGACACCGATTACCCTGGCTAACGCTAGCAGCGTTTCAATTTGTTTTGTTGGATCTGATTCAGTGAGGGCTCTTTCTGCCCATTTTTCAGCGGGCTGGTGCTCGAGAGCGGTTCGCGCCGCGAAGCGGATGAATCGATCGTTGCTTGAAAGATGTGGCCATGCGGTTTGGATCGCGTTTGGATCTTGGTGACCATGGAAAGATTCCAGTTGGCGTCGCAGGTTTCTTGCTTGTGTGGCTTGTGCATCTTCCGGTTGCAAGGTGGCTACATTCTTGGTGGATTCCTTGCCAACGTAGGTGACGCGGTACAGACCGGATTGCACTTTGCGTCCACCGATCGTGAAGTACATCGCACCGTCCTCTGGATGAATGATTGCATCGGTAATCGGCAAAGGCGCACCGGTGACGAATTCTTCTTTCGTGGCGGTGTAGGAAGCACCTTTTGGTTGCAAATGAACGGCGTAAAGTTTTCCCCAGCTCCAGTCGAGTGCAAAAAGTGCATTCTGATACTTCGCCGGGAATTTGGCGCCATAACCAAAGGTGACGCCGGTTGGTGATCCGGGACCAATGTCCAGAATCCCGGGCAGATTATCCGCATAGAACGGCGGTCGTTTGCCGGCGCCATTTCGCCAGCCGAATTCCGCCCCACTAGTCACCTGGCAAATTCTGGTTGCTCGGTACCACGGCGTGTTGAAATCGTATTCCATGTCGGCGTCGTAAGTGAATAATTCTCCGTCTCGATTGAAGGCGGCATCGAAGATATTTCGGAAACCATTTGCGTAAGCTTCGAATTCTTTGCCTTCCGGATCGACTCGATAAATGATCCCGCCGGGCGCGAGGACGCCGCGATTGTGTCCACGGCCATCGGGGAAACTGGGCAGCAGATGATCTTCGCCCCAGATTTGTGGGACTTGGGTGGGCTCAGAAAAATCGGTTGGCTTTGTTCCATTGCCCGTTATCAAGAAGAGTGATTTACCATCGGGACTGGGTACCACTGCGTGGACTCCGTGGTCTCCCCGAGCCTCAAGCTCTCGAAGCATTTCGACCTCGTCAAGTTGGTCGTCGCCGTTGCTGTCGGTAACTCGGTACAAACCCGACGGAATCTTTTTTTCGTAGTCGTTGACCCCAACGTAGAGAGCGTCAAATGCCCACACCATTCCGTTGACTGCTCGGATGTTGGCCGGGACAGGCTGGACATCGGCCGTGGTTAAGGTTGCTCCTGGTTTGGGCGGCGTGATTCTGTACATTCCTCCGAACTGATCACTGACCAACAGCCGACCTTTGTTGTCAGCACAGAGATTGACCCACGAACCCTGTGTGTCGCTGGGTACGGAGTAAAGCAGTTCGACTTCGAATCCATCTGCGACTTTTATTCGGTCAATGGGTGTTGCTGTGTTTCCCGGTTTTTGACTTACTGCATCGATGGCAGATTTTGCATTTGCACCTTTCAGGCGCCGCAACTCGATATCTTTGAACTCAACGGTCATCGGTGCACCAGCGTGGAGTTGCAGTGCAAGAATGCCTGTAAGTTTGGCTTCGGGGTGGTTCTCTGTCAGGTCCATGGTGGTGATGCCATTGACCTGATGGATTTGACGATTGCCAACGGCAATGATCGTCAGTTCGTTCCACTCGTTGGCGATAAGTTTTTGGTTCTTGTCACCAACTTCGCCCACCACTTGCGGCTTTCCGTCTGCTCCCACGACGACTCGCTGGAAACGCTGTGCAACAATGCCTCGCCATTTCTCTGCGTACAGCATTCCAAAAAAATCGGGTTTCGGATGCAAGTCGGCCTGGTAGCCTTTCGCAACATAATCTTCTGGATTGCCGATGAGTTCGCTGCGATATTGCACTCCGGAATTGTTGCCGGTGAAGCGGACTTTTGTTTTGAAAACAAAATCCCCCACTTCTCCCCCCTGCCATACAAGAAACGTGTTGCCCTTGGTTGGTTTTTTCTTTGTCGTTTGCCCAAAGATGGCACCATCCTTGACCGACCAGAATTCCGTCTTCCCGGCCCAGCCGGTAAGATCCTTGCCATTGAATAATGATTCGAATTCATTCGCCTGTGCGTTGACGACAAAAAACGGAAGCAAACACAGGGTGAGGAACAATTTCATAATGCTGTTAATCATTACCTTGTTGGGGCGACGTTTTCGGGATGAATGAGAATGATGGTTACTCACCGTCACGGATTTCTCAACGTGATGATTGAATTCGCAACTTGCCAGCCGCGATTCTCAATGGAGACAGGGACGGTCAATTTTCGTTGTGGTTTGGATACTCAGTTGCAAAGGCGACATCTCGACATACCAGCCGAAAGCTCGCTGGTAGTTTTTTGGAGTCGAGGCGTACCAGTACCGAATGCTTTCCCGCGATGAGTTTGGCGGTGAAAATTGTCTTGCCGGCGATTTGGTTTCCGTCGATCCAGAGGTCAGCATTGTCGGCGCCATTGACGCTGAAGGTAACTTGACCATCGCGCGCGGCTTCAACATTCGTTCGCAAGTAAACGTGTGCGAGCGAATCATCGTTTGATGCCTTGATGATGCCAGCCAGGGAGTTTCCAAAGATGGTTCCATTGACTCTGGACATCAGCGGCACCCAACCTACTTTGAGCTCGCCGGATAAAACCCGAGCATCGCTACTCATCGCACTGGGCAAGACATCGTAAACTCGCGCCACGCCGCCCTTGCTTGCATCGTAGTTTCCTGGTCTGCCAAGTTGCGTCAGGAATTTGATCAGGTCGACCTGTTCTTGTTGTGTCAAGCGATCAACCAATCCTTGCGGCATCAATGATTGCCCAGGTTTTTGAACCTCAATATCGTCGTGCGCGACTCTGACGATTTTGTTGTTTGAATCACGAAGTACCAATTCGTCTGCATCACTCTCGACGATGATTCCATTTATCACCAAACCATCAACGGTCAGGACATTGACGGAGTGGTAGTTTTCCTTGATTTTGGCATTCGGTTTGTAGATCGACTCGATCAGATAATCGACAGGCGCGCTAGCTCCTAGGCTTGTCATGTCTGGGCCAACTTTGCCTCCCACTCCACCAATGGCATGGCACTTGATGCATTGCAGATCCGCCCGACTGTAAACGCTTTCACCTCGTCCCGGATTTCCCTCGTTCTCAACCAGTCGGATCAATTCGGTGACGCGATTGGGCGTTAACTCTTGCGCCTTCATTACAGTGCCGGCGTAGGGGGTCAGGGCGGCGATCAGGTCGGGCTCGTTCCGGCCAGCATCTTTCGCTGCGATCAAACCTGCTTGAGCAGCGAATTCGGAGATACCGTTCTTAGGTAATTGTTTCGCGATGACTTTCCCCGCGTTTTTGATATTCAAAATCCCACGCCAAAAATCGAGTGCCTCCTGCTCGTCCTGGGCTTCTGCAAGTGCTGCATAAAACGGTTTGGCGGCGAGATTCGGATCGAGACCAGTCAGCGCGATTACAGAGCGTTTACGTGTGCCGATATCGCTCGATTGAGCAAGTTTGGTCAGTGCTGATGTGGCCGGTTTGCCGATGTCTCGCAGTGCTTGAGTGGCTGTGGCGCGGACTCGCTCGGTCGATCCATCGCCAGCAGCCTTGGCAAGTTGAGTCACTTGTGAGACGAGTCGCCAATTGCCGATCAGGCGCATCGCCGCAATCTCAACCTCAGCGTCTTTCATCTCCAGCAATTTGGTGATTTGGTTCAAGTTGCCCGCGGGCCGTTGTCTCCGCAACCGCTGCGCGTTCGATATTGCGTTCAAGGCTCGCGTTGTCGCCACAGGATTAAAACCAAGATTGATTGTTCGGTTGAAGAGTTGGGTCAGTTCGGCTTTGCCTCCCGCCTTTCCTATCAGCTCGATCCAAGGCCCCTGGCCGTCTGCTGAGATCCGATTGGTGGCTAGATAGGCTGACAGGTAGGACGACGCGCGTGCGGGGTCGATATTGGTGAGGACGAAGTCCAGTTGCCGTTCTCGCTGCGGTGAATCGGGTTTCCATTGGCCGCCATTTAACGCCTTCATAAATGGATCAGATAACTCATCCATTGTCGTTGCCAGTGCAAAGTCAAGGAATCGATCCCTGGGATGATCGATTGCTTGCAGCGCCGCGGAAGCGGCTTCAGCGGTTTTCATTTTCCCGAGTCCTCGGATCGCCTCGAGGCGGACACGCGGATGTTGGTCTTGCGCCGCTCGGTTGAGGATTCTCATGGCGACTGCTCGGGACAGTGGCTGTGTTGCGTCTGTCTCCGGATCGGCCAAGTCACTAGCAATGCGAATTGCTGCTGCTCGGACTTTGTGGTTCTTGGCGGAGGTCAGCTCGATGACGTCCGATTCATTTACTTGATCGAGTCCCTGCTGAAGCCAGACGGCTTGTAATTTGGCGTCTTCGTTGTCGGCGTTTTTGGTCCAATTTGCGACCAAATCAGCAACTTGCTCTTTGCGTTCCAGCAGGACGCGACGTGCCTGGTCACGTGTGTAGCGATCATCAGAAGTCAAACGCGTGAACAATGCTTCGTTGTCGAGCTTTGTTAGATCTTCCTTCTTTTTCGATTTGCTACCTTTCCAGGTGACCCGCCAGATGCGGCCGTGCCACCGATCTCGCCGTTCATCGCGAAAATCAACTTCGCCGTGATTGATAATTGGGTTGGACCAGTCGGCAATGTACAGCGCACCATCGGGACCTTGCTTGACATCGATTGGGCGAAATGTGCTTGCCGATGTTCGCAGCAAGTCGTCTTCCTGTTTGGTGACAAAGCCTGCATCCTGTTCGGTCATGCTGAACCTCGTGACACGGTTCGCGCGGAAGTCGCAGGTCACGACCGAACCTTGCCACTCAGGTGGATAAGAGTCGCCATAAATGATTTCTGCGGATGCGAACTTCGGATACCTACCAGGACTAATCAAATCCAAGACACGTCGCGTCCCAGGTGCTGGGTTGAACGCGGCTCCGGGAAAGGAGTAGGCGATTCCGGCACCGCCGGCACCATCGGTTAAGAAAGATTGGCCGTAGGCATCAAATTGGTGACCCCAGGAATTCACGAGACCGCGAAAGACGATTTGCATTCTCATCGTTGCCGGGTTGTATCGGAATCCACCACCCGCCTTCAGTCGGACAATTCCTCTTGGTGTTTCTGCATCGGATCGTGTGTAGATGGATTGGTTCATATACAGTCGACCGTCGGGGCCCCATCGCAATGTATGCAAATTGTGGTGCGTATCTTCTGTTCCGAATCCACTGAGTATTCGTCGTTTGACGTCGGCCTTGCCGTCTCCATCGGTGTCCTTCAAGAACAACAGGTCGGTACTTTGCGCGACATAGCAGCCCCCGTCTCCCGGTTCGACGCCTGTGGGTATCAACAAGCCGTCGGCGAACACGGTCGATGCATCCGCTTTCCCATCACCGTCGGTATCCTCCAATACCAAGATTTTGTCTGGTGCTGCTTGGCCAACCTCGATCATCGGGTAGGCTTCGCTGCTTGCGATCCACAATCGACCAGCCGGGTCAAAATTCATCTGAATCGGCTTGTTCAATTGTGGGTTTTCAGCCCATAGTGTGACCTCTAGGTCATCGCCAACGGTGAACTCTGGCGTCGGTTGTTTTGTAAATTTTGCGTATTGTGATTTGACTTGCGGCTGCTTTGCTTGAATTTCAACTTCTTGAAGTTTTCTAAGTGATGCGATTGCCTGTTCTTCTTCAGCGATCAATGGATCGAATTTTGGAATCTCGACCGCGTTCTGTCCTTGCTCACGTTTTCTGAATCCAAATACGTAAGCCATATTGGCTGGGCGAGATCGATGGAACCACCAAATATTCTTGCGCCGGATGACAGACCGTAAGGCTTCGGTGTGCGGGCTGGTTGTCCAAGCTGCAGGGAGGCCAAGCTGTTTTCCTACTGCGATTGCGACTGCTCGGTAACCAGCGTCGTTGAGGTGAATCGGGTCTTTGCGCTGGTCCGTATTGGATGCTACCGAGGAGAGGTCAACGTAGGTCTTGCCATTGGAAGCGGCGACGCCACGAATTGCTGAGGAGTAAGCTTTTAATGCTGTGTTATTCCGCTCAAGGTTGCTCTGGCCAATGCTGGCGTGGCCTGTGTCGATCTGAGAGATTGGAGACAGAAAAACAAATCTCGCCTCGGGGCTGATCTGGTGAATTGCATCGAGCAGGCGTTGATAATCACGAGTGAACTTTTCAACGCCAGAGACACCACCTTCGAGGGCACTTGCCATTCCGTATCCGAAGATGACCACGGTCGGGTTGGTCAGTTCGATTTGTTTGACCAGTTGTTTCCAGCCTTCGTCGGCAGGTTCTCGGCCAGCCTGCAGCAAGCTCAAACCAAATCGTGAATCCCCGATTGGTGTGTCGGCACTCCAGCCAAGATTTCGAAACGTAACATCACGCTCGGGAAAGGCCGTCGACAGCATGACCTCGAGCCACCCTGAGTATTGCTCCTGTTCAATAAGTGCATCACCAAGAAACACAACGCGGTCGCCATTACGCAGTTCCCAGGTCGTTGCATTCCCAGATGGAGATAAAGAAATGAGGCACGTCGCAAAGCTAATGGTGGCGACAAGAGACTGGATCGTTTTCATAGCGTCAATCGAGGAGATTAATTTGAGTTGAGAGGTCATCTTGTTCATGGTGCTCACTTACCTTCATTCCAGATAATGTGAGTTCCGCTTTTTCCAGGCACGATAATATCTTTCCAGCCATTATCGTCGAGATCATGGACTCGGATCTGCAATCCGATTCCGGGTCCTTCACCGGCCGCTGCTGATGTGATCAGGTATTTTTTCCAGGTCGCCGTATTTGGCATCCAGTCATAAAACTGAATGGTCATGTCGTCTTCTGCTCCAGCGTTGCGACCGGAGTGGCCATAGTAGCGTTTGCCGGTGATTGATTCGGGTTGGCCATCGTTATCAATGTCATCCCATGCGAGTGCATGTCCCTGGGAAAATCTCTTATTGATCATATGCTGGCGCCACGTGGTCGTGCCATCGGCCTGTGGTTCCAGTTGCTCGTGCCAGTAAAGACCGTCACTATGGCCATCCGCCCAGATGAGATCTTTCCTGCCGTCTTGATTGAGGTCAACGATCGGAATGGGGCAACTCGCATGGGGTAGATCAAGGTCGTCGTGATATTTCCACGGTCCAGTGAAGGCATCGGCTATTGGTTGTTCATACCATCCGGCTTGGAAAACGATGCCTTGTTTTCCATCGCCATCGATATCGCCAAATCCCATGCCGTGGCCATTGCCGCTTTCACTGACGACATGTCGCTCGACGTTGATGCGTCCCTCTTTGCCGGTGATGAGCCGAAAGATCAGCGTGGGATTTCTTGTGTTCCATGAATTCTCAATGAACTCCGGTGTGCCATCCTCGTCGATGTCATGCAGGAAGGTAGCTTCATTGGATGCAGTCTCTGTGTCGACGAGTCGGTGGACTGACCAGGCTGCGATGTCGTAGTTGCCTTTGCCCGGGTTTTCGTTCCGGTTCACCGAGGTTTCCTTGAATGTTCCGGCAACCACATCAAGGTCACCGTCACTATCCCTGTCATACAGGTGTTCAGAATTGTTCGACAAGTAGTCATCGCCAAACGATGTAAGTTCACGAACTGGGCGTTGCTTGAAGTCGGGTGCCTGGTACCAGAACTCACCTGCGGTGATATCGGGTTTGCCATCACCGTCTATATCGCCAACGGCGATTCCTTCGTTGTTGTCCTTGTGAAGACGTTGCACTCTCCAATTCAGTTTCGGTGACGCCAATTGCCTGCGTCTTCCCTGTGCAATAGCGTTCACTGCGAGGATGGAGCTGACAATCGTGATGAGGAGGGATTTTAGCTGCATGTCTACATGATGCTGAATTGGTTGGTTTTGGTCACTGGTTTCTTTGGAGCCGTGCTGTGAATGGCCACGATTGGGAAGGAGCGAACTGTGGCGGCTCTCGCGCAGGTGGCGAGTTGCCCAATCACTGATTGCCTGCTGATTGAAATGGTGATTCTTGTTTTGTGAAAGTAATCATTGTACTTTCCAAAGTTTGACATCATCGAATTTCTATGCACTCTTTCCGCTTTCGAGCGCCTTGAATGTCAGCTCTTCTCGATTCTGCATTGATACCTGGTCGTGCTCGTGCAGTCGCCGCATTCCATCGATTTCGATATAAAGTCTGCCCTCCTCGAATTCGATTGTCTTGTCTAACTAGCAATTGCGAGTTGATTCGGTTTTAGTTAGTCCGCACTGTTCGCCACGGATAATTTGAGGGAGTAGCCGTCTTGCGTAAACATAAGATTGTTGATGTCGTGGCCAATCTCAAATTTGGGCGATCCGGCATGTAAGTCTCACCTTCAAATTTAAAACGCTTCTGAAGGACAAACTTTTCGGGAAGCTTATTAAATCGAATCACCGGACCAAGGCCAAAGTGGTGATCACGGCCAAGTGCTTTCTGAGCTTCTTCGGCATTTGTAAAGTCGGGTACACCGATCAACACTCCATCCTTGACTTTCCATTTTTTCGGTTCGAGGTTGCCAGCGTTCGCGATTGAGTTCTTTGTCAAAATCGTCGTAGTAAACACGGGTGCCGTTTTCAAATAGTTGCGATTTGAAGACCGACGGATCGGTCGCGAGAGCACAATTAGAAGGCTGCAAAACCAAGATCAATATGAAGAATGTCGATCCCATCCGATGAGAAGCCGTTCGGAAGTTTTTCATTGGAGGCCTTATTGATTGTGAATGTATGTAGGTTGATCATGAGCGTTGGTGAGTCGTGGGTCGTCTGTTGCTTCGACAACCGACAGCAGGCGAGTCAATCATTCAGAGCGGATTTTCGCGTCGTCATCATCGTTTGCACCGTTGTTTCGCTGGTCTGGGGTACGACGCAAGTCGTACCATTTGTCTTTTCGGGGATGGATTTAGCGTCAAGTCGAAAAATGAGCGTGCATTGGTTCGTTGCGATGGGTGATCAACCGCGTTTCCTTGGTCACGTCGAAACCAAAACCGAGAACGAGCATTGGCGTCGGCGGGGCTGCGACTGCGGCAGCCGATGAAAAACGTCGGAACCTAATCGACTCCAGAGCTGGTAGGGAGATCAACGCCTTGGTTCGTCTCAGTAATTGTCGCCGTTTAATCGGCGGATTGATCATGCGGACTTAATCCTTGACTTTCCAGATTGTTTCTTCGCTGACTGAAAACGAACCCATCGTTTTTTCTTCCAGGTGGCTGATCAGTCCTTGCAGTTCGGCGACTTGATCACTTGATGGGATTTCGGTCAGAAAGAGTGGCCATTTTGGCTGACCCCAAAATGTTTCTTCGTAGCTGGCACCTTCGCGCTCAACGAGCAACAGGCCAGACGTGATGTTTCCACCGACTTCGCCCAGCATGATGTCGATTCGAACCGGGGCGCCGGTCAATTCGACCCACTCGCCGCAGGCGAAACCGGCCGGGGCAATCAGACAGGGTAATGCGGGATTGTCGGTGCGTGGGATGCCGAGTTTCTTAAAGGAAGATTCTCGACGTGAACCTTCGAACACAGGCTTCCCGTCGATTGCCACCAATAAATGATTGTCGGCATAGCCCCAGAATCGGTACCGTCCGGATT
This sequence comes from Planctomycetota bacterium, assembly GCA_036339635.1. Classification (GTDB taxonomy): domain Bacteria; phylum Planctomycetota; class Planctomycetia; order Pirellulales; family Pirellulaceae; genus Rubripirellula. The sequence goes on from JAYZAR010000158.1 coordinate 78,316, forward strand.
GCGGTGGTGCGACTTGGCCGCGATACCATGCCATCCATCCGCCATCACGCGAATAAGTTGCTAAACCGTTGCGGGTTGGGAACTCGTGATAGGCTCCCGCAATGCCACGGAAAGGGATCGGGTCGCTTTGATTGAAGGCATTCAGACAACTTTTGTCTTGGAATTGCGAACGAATCAGCGGCAATAGTTTTTGTCCGATTAAATCATCACTGATTTTTGATTTGACGATTTTTGTTGCCCGGTCGTAGCCAAATACGGATCCAATTAATGACTGATGCTCCGGATCTAATTTTGGCAGGGTCAATTCGGGTAAAGCGAGGGAGAGTCTTGAAGGCGTTCGTTTCTCGATTCTTCCATTACGATCGAATTTGGCGAATTCTCCTTCCAGCATCAATTCTGCAGATTCGCCGTCGTGTTGATCCACCGAGATTTTTCCATCGAGTACCAGAACCTCGGATCCTTTTGAGCTCGCCGTGACAACAAAACTCGTTCCAAGGTCGATGAATTTCCGTTCCGCTGTATCGACGATAAACCCAATGCCCTGCGGTGGGACGACGAGTTTAACTTGTCCCTGGTGGAGAAAAACTTGTCCATTGCTGTTCAACTCAAGCTTCAGTGGTGGCGTTGCGATGACATGCACTCCGGTTTCCCGAAACGCCAGCTCAATTAATCCTTGTTGTAGTGAGATTTCTTCGCCCGCGAATAATTCTGCTCCGTCATTGACAATCCTCTCTTGAGAGACGTTGCCAACACCTTCGATTCGGATAACACGAGCGATACCGCGTGGTGTTGCCAATGGGTGCTTTGTTGGATTTTCTGAACAAACTCGCTGCGAACATACTTCGCGCGGCCAGTTACGACTCCGTCAGTCTGAGTTCTCAGGTAAATTCCTTCCATCAAGTTGTCCGTGCGACACGTAACCGGGTTTTTGAATTGGCTGGCAAATTTCGACGGACCGATCAGCGCATCGAGATCAGATCTTCTAATCGAGCCTTGGTGAATCATGGGGACGGTTTCGATACCCGTCCCGTCCAAAAGCGTCGTTCGCTGTTCAAGATTAACGAAGGTTTGCGTTTGTTTGTCGTAGATATCGAATTCAAAAAATAGTGGGGCAATCGTCGGTAAAAGATCGAGTGACGGGCGTAGGCCCATTCACCGAACAAGATGTAGCGATCGTTCAGTCTGTCTTCCAGGACCTGACGTTTGACCGATGTTCATGGCTTGAATAGATCGTTCTGGGGATGCATCCCTTCTCGGATTTCGTGCCCGCGACATTGCAGCACCATTTTGCCCGTCGACGTGAAATGAATCCCGACATTGGTGCCATCAATTTTTTCCTCGACGATCAGTGAATTGTCGGTGATGAACCGCATGGACTCGTGTTCACCGAGATGTTTGTCATCAGCAGTTCCGGTCGATCCAAAAAGATGCGGCGTCCGTGGGTATTTGAAGGATTCACCTTGTGATGCACCCTCGACGTCGGTCCTTATTTGATGGTTTTTCCGGAGATTAATTGAACAAGCGAGTCAACGTCAGTTGCGTTACCAGGTTGGCCCTGCATGCCAGTTGGGAGTCCCGGATGCTATTTCAGAAGATCCC
>JAYZAR010000159.1:0-19316 GCA_036339635.1 Planctomycetota bacterium
AGGCATTTGCACCACGTCAAGCGCGCCTGCATCGCGGAGTCGATCGCAACAGTCGGCCAATTGTTCTCCGGTGGAATCATCAAGCGTTGTCTCCAGTACGACCGCCCGATCTGATTCGACGCTCTCACCCCAGCCCGCAGAGGGCTCGGCCGGTTTTCCCAACAGGACTCGCAGCACGTTCGCCTGCCCTTCAAGGTCTTTGCTGCCGGCACCGTAGCCGACTCGATCAATGACCATCGACGGTAGTGAGCCAAATGATTCTGCGCATGCTTTCAAGATTGCTGCGCCGGTTGGTGTCGTCAGTTCGGCCTCGATATCGCAGGTCGCGATAGGGATACCACGCAGCAACTCTGCCGTCGCCGGTGCTGGCACACTTACTCGTCCGTGAGCGATTGTGATCTCACCTGTTCCGGTAGGAATCGGGGATGCGACCAGCGTTTCGATATTCAATTGGTGCATGGCCACCGCAACGCCGACGATGTCGGCAATCGAGTCGATGGCACCAACCTCGTGAAAATGGACCTTCTCAAGCGTCGTGCCGTGGACCTTCGCTTCCGCCTCGGCCAACTGCGCGAAAATGCGGTGGGCGGTCTGTTTTGCCGCGTCCTCGATATCGCTAGCGCCGTCGATCATTTCGGCGATGTGATGCAGATGGCGATGAGCGTGCTCAGGAGGATGATCGATTTGGATCGAAAGAGCTCGAAAGCCACACTTTTTGACCTCCCGGGAGTGGATCGAGAGTTCCGGTAGTCCCATCGAACGAATCGCATGTTCGATCCCGGCCACGTCCGCACCGAGATCGGTTAATGCGCCAAGTGTCATATCACCGCTGATCCCACTGCGGCAGTCGAAGTAGGCAAGTTGGCCCATGGTTGCAAAACCTTTTTAATTTGATCGTTTCGAGATGTTTCGGGAAAGTCAGAGGCTAATCGGCTGGAACAAGCCTTTGCCTAGTGCCGCCGAAAACTGATTCAAGCAACGAGGTTGCCGAAGCCCCACCGGCTCGGTTTCGGACCCCCATTTGGACCGGCAGGCCGGCTGACGTTGCTGTTTTCGCTGGCGATTTCGATACCTTGGGTGCGGTTGAACCACAGGAAGCATACGAATCGCGGGGCTCTCGGCTGCACCCGGCGATGGCCCCGACAACATGAAACGCCAAGCTTACAGGTTATTAACCGGCCAATTATGCTTCCAGGTCCAGTCATCCCATCCCTTTCTGCCACGAGTCTTTCTCCCCGGGGAAGCGTTTGGCGTTGAAGGATTCCCAGAACCCGCTATACTTCCGCCGAGTGGTGTGCCTGGCAACCGAAGCCGACGTCACTACATGAACAACCATATACGATACGCAGAGTTAGATCGATCCGATGAAAGTCGTCAGCAGCATCGGCGCGTTAAAATATCGCCATCCTGATTGCCAAGTCGTCAAGCGACGTGGCCGCATCTACGTGATTTGCAAATCAAATCCGAAATTTAAGGTGCGACAAGGTGGAGCAAAAGTCAAAAAGACTCGCCGCTAGTCGATTGCGCCCCACAGTCTCTCCACAACGCCAGGCTCTGCCCTGGTTTCCTTTTTGTCTGTTTATCTGCTTGGCCATCGGCTGTGGCGGAGAGGTAATCAACGCGCCACCGGTTGAAGAACCGGTATCGGCAGAGCCTGCCAACGCCGTGGGCACGGTCATCATCGAGATTGTCGACGGAGACAATGAGAAGACACTCGAGTTGTCGCACATCGAAGCCGGCACCTCGCTCGAGCAGATCATGCGATCGATCACCGATCCGGCAATCAGCATCCGCGGGTCGGGGCTTACCGCCTTTGTGGACCAGATTGGCGAAACGAAAACGAGTGGTAGTGAAGGTTGGGTTTTTCGCGTTGATGGTGAGTTCGCCACGCGAGGTGTCGGTAGCACCATCATCGATCCACCAGCGACCATCACTTGGTCTTATGGCGGCATGGAGCCGGAATAGCCGCGGTTGCGTTTCGCGAAGCGTGGTAACGATTCCACTGGTATCAGCCAGCAGGCATAACCCACAGCGGCTCGATCCCCCACATACTGTCCTTGGCGATCATTTGATTGCTCCATTTCGATTGCTGACGAGCACTACAGCAGATCGTGGTTGAACCTGGATTCGGCTTTCGCCACCCAAAGAGACACCGTGGCCAATGTCATCGGGCGATGGACGATCAGTATCGATCATCCGTAGCCAAGGTTGAAATTGCCTGGGTGGTGTGGGCAGTTCGAATTCGATCGGCTCCCAGAAGGCATTAAAAATTAAATGGCTCCAGCGATCAAAATTTTCAATTGTGAACGCTACACTCCGAGAATGTTCGCTCCAATCCGGACGATCGAGTTTGACACCATGCCACCGCACCCTGCTTCGTGAGAGGACTTCGCTCAAGCTCAGTTTCAAGTCTCCGCGCTCAGGTAACGCCTTTCGGTACTCAATCAGTTTGGTGACGAATCGCTTGATATCACTGTGCGTTTCTACGAGGTCCCAATCGAACCAACTAATCTCGTTGTCTTGGCAATAGGCGTTATTGTTTCCTTGCTGGGTTCTACGAATTTCATCTCCCATCACCAGCATTGGTACACCGAAGGCTAACACGTTGATGGTGAACAGATTCTTGATCTGTTTGTTGCGAAGTCGTTCGATTTCGGGGTCGTCCGTTGGGCCTTCCACGCCGCAGTTCCAACTGATGTTTTCATTGTGCCCGTCGCGGTTACCTTCGCCGTTGGCTTCGTTGTGTTTTTCATCGTAAGAGACTAAGTCATTCATCGTGAATCCATCATGCGATGTCACGAAGTTGATGCTCTGCTCTGGTTCTCGATTGCGATGCCCGTAGATATCTGGACTGGCCAGGAATCGTGACGCGAGTGTTCCGGCGTGCCCCGAATCACCTTTTACAAACGCACGTACATCGTCCCGGAAACGCCCATTCCACTCTTTCCAGTGATCGCCAAAGAAATTACCCACCTGATACAGTCCTGCGGCATCCCAAGCTTCTGCAATCAGTTTCGTACCGCTGAGGACGGGATCGGTTTCGATATCCCACAGAATCGGCGGATTGGCTTGCGGATTACCTTCGATATCACGCGATAAGACTGAGGCGAGATCAAAACGGAAACCATCGACGTGCATTTCCTCGACCCAGTAACGCAGGCTACTCAGGATCATCCGCCGCACAATGGCGTGGTTTCCATTTAACGTATTACCGCAACCACTGAAGTTTGCGAAACCACTTCGATCGTGAATGGCACCCTTGTGACCTGGTTCCAGTATGTAATAGGCAGCGTTCTCGAGGCCTTTGAAACAAGAGGTTGGACCGCGCTCGTTTCCTTCGGCGGTGTGGTTATAGACGACATCCAACAACACTTCGATTCCAGCACGATGAAGTGCCTTTACCATGTCGCGAAACTCGTCAAGAACCCGCAGGGGATCATTGATTGACGCATATCCGGAATGTGGAGCGAAAAATGATACCGGGTTATAGCCCCAGTAATTGCTTAGTCCCGGAGAAGCTTCCTGCGGATCAAACTGAAAGACCGGCAGCAGTTCAACGGCGGTTACTCCAAGCTCCTGAAGGTAGGGGATCTTCTCGATCAATCCTAAGTAGGTTCCCCGCTTTTCAGGTGAAATACCAGAATTTTCCCTGCGGGTGAATCCGCCAACGTGCATCTCATAGATAATCGTTTCGCTGAAGGGCTGGCGAAGCGGCGTATCACCCTCCCAGTCGTATCGTGTCAGATCGGCAACAACGCTTTTCATCGCGTGAACAGTATTATCACCCGGCTCTGCGCCAGCCTCGCGATCAAATCGTTCTGGTGTCGCGATGGCTCGGCCGTAGGGATCCAGCAAAATTTTGTTGCTGTCGAAACGTAAACCGTGCTCTGGCAACATCGGTCCGTGGGCACGATAGGCATAAATTTGCCCTGGTTTCAATCCGTCGACCAGAACGTGCCAGTAATGAAACGTTTTATGCTTGGCCGCATCCAAATGAATCGTTCGCGAAGGCTGTTGGTCATTTACGTCGTCGAACAGCAGCAATTCCATCGACGTGCAGCTCTTGGAATGCACACAGAAATTCACGCCATCGGGCGTTAAGGTTGCACCGAGTGGAAAGGTATTGCCGGGTGAGATTCCTGTCATCAGTTACTTGACTCTCAAGGAGTAGCGGAATCATGGCGCAAGTTTCGCGTTTTCGGTCGCCGCTGAATCGATTCTCTTTAACAGGATAGATCATTTTCAAGCCCGAAATGCTACAATGCAACCATGTTACTGATCGCGACTGACGAAGCGGGTTACGGCCCCAAGCTAGGACCACTCGTGATTGCTGCTACGGTTTGGCAGGTCCCGGACCGCCTAAATCATGATTCGCTGCGGGCAGTGTTCGCCCCGCTCGGTCAGCCAATCAAGCTCGGTGACACGGTGGTGAGGGTCAACGATTCCAAAGCGGTCTATCAGCCCTCCTCGGGATTGGGCGGATTGCACGCGGCGGTGAGTGCGTCGCTTGCCTGGTGCGGAATGGATGCCGGTGACCTCGAATCCACTGTGGTGGGCTTATGCCCCGACGATCAGCAGGCGATACGAGAAACGCCCTGGCTTGAGATGGAAAAAAATGTGGCGATGTTGAGCGCCGACGAGCTCGCGCCTTTACTAGGACATTGGAGAACCAGCGAAGCAAAGCTAGTCGATGTTCGAGCTCGGATTATCACAGCCCAAAAATTCAATGAGTTTTGCTCAAATGGATTGAATAAGGCTGACTTGTTATCCCAAACGACGCTCAATCTGGTGCGTGACAGCTGGCAACGACATTCAGCAGGGCAACTACAAACCGAGGTTTATTGCGATCGCCATGGAGGACGCCGTTACTATGCTGGCGTCCTTCAGCATGTGATTCCAGATGCTTGGGTCAACGTCGAATCAGAAACAGCTCTCGAAAGCGTTTACTGTTTAACGTTGGACAGCCACACGCTGAGATTTCATTTCACGGTAAAAGGAGACTCGTTCACGCCAGTCGCGCTCGCTTCGATGCATGCGAAGTACCTTCGCGAACGCATGATGGAATCCTTGAATCGATATTTTGTCAGCCGCATCGGCGATTCGTTAAAACCGACCGCCGGCTACCCTGTCGATGCCGATCGGTTTCTAAGCGAAATTACGGCAACAATCGAGCACGAGCAAATCGATCGATCATCACTGATTCGATCAAGATAAAAAGTGCTGCAAGTGAATTGAGGTGTTCTTTAATCAGGCTTCGCTTGCCGGTGCTAAAACGCTACTGGGTCGTTCTCAGTCGCGATGCCTCGTGGATCGCCGAGGAACAGTCTGGCTAATGGGGCAAGGCGATCTGGCCACTGCAATTCGAAACACCCGCCCGCGGGCGTTCGACCGGATATGCGTTTTCACGTTCACCCAGCAGCCAGCGTGATGCGAAGTGGTATTCTCTCAAGCCTTCCTCAACCAACTCAGCCGTGGCTGCCGACGGGGGACGATCCAGCCCGGGCGTGAACTCAATCAGTTCACGCGCTAGATCACACGACGTGATCCGGTCCTCGTCACCCGCCAACATCTTTCGCAGCTCCCGGATCACAACGATTTTGTGACGAGAATCATCTGTGCTCGTCCCCGCTTTTGCTTTCGCCTGCCAAGGACCGTAGGCAGCCGCGTCAGGCCGCGGGATTTGATACGAAGGCATAACCAGGGTTTCGCCGAGTTGCTTCAGTGCATTGTCATCGAGAACACGCCCCGCATCCCATTTTCGAGCATCTGCCAAGCCACTCCGGTATTCGCTTTGATCGAGATCGCGAAATTCCAATGGGCCGCCGAGTGCGTCACCAATCATTGACCACATCAACATCCCAGCCACACGGTTCGATTCCGTCGGGCCTTGTGAACGTGTCGTTGTGGTCAACACCACGCTCCTTGCGGCGCCAGTCATGCTGCTGATGAACTGACGGCGTTGAAATTGCATGATCAACCAGATTGACGCTATGGAAATGAAAATCCCCAAACCAAGATCACGCAACCAGACTGCCAAGTTCAATGGGCAGCTAAACTCACCCTCATCGATTTTGGAGCAGCTCGGCTACATGGTAGCAGGCTAGATGAGGAACTGGGGGGCACACGGAGTTCTTCGAATCGGCAGCGTGGTTCGTGTGCGTTTCACTTTTGCTTGGGGCGAAAGGCAACAAGTCGTTGTTCATCGGTCACTAAGTAAGGACCATCGATCAGGTCGATACAGTAAGGAATCGCCGGAAAGACGGCGTCGAGGCATTGAGCGATCGCTTTGGGTTTACCGGGTAGATTCACGATCAAAGTGCCACCTCGAATTCCTGCAGTTTGTCGAGACAGAATCGCAGTCGGGACGTATTGCAGTGAAATCTGTCTCATCAATTCGCCAAAGCCGGGCATCATTTTCTCGCACACCGATTCAGTGGCCTCGGGTGTGACATCCCGTCGGGCCGGACCGGTCCCGCCGGTGGTAACCACCAAGCAACAGTGTTCTTCATCGCATAGTTGGGCCAAAGTCTGCTCAATGAGTGGTTGATCATCTGAGATCACACGCGTCACTGGTTGCCACGGACTCGTCAGAATTTCGTTTAGGTAATCTGCGATTGCCGGTCCACCCAAATCTTCATATTCGCCACGACTGGCACGATCCGAGACGGTCACGATGCCAATCCGCGCGAGCATTTTTTCATCGTGGAAGGTATTCATGTCAGGATCTCTTTTACGATGCGAGCGTTTTCCACACCGGTCAAACGAGCATCCAAGCCTTGATGTTTGACGGTGAAGCGTTCGTGATCGATTCCTAAGGTGTGCAGCACTGTCGCATTCAGGTCGTTGATGTGAACCGGATCTTTCACGATGTTGTAGCAGTGCTCGTCGGTTTCACCGTAATCGAATCCCTGCTTGAACCCACCGCCGGCAATCCATGTGCTGAAACAACGCCCATGGTGGTCTCGCCCATGACTTTCCTTGGTCAATTTGCCTTGGCTGTAAATGGTGCGTCCGAATTCGCCTCCAAAAATTACCACGGTGTCGTCTAGCATTCCACGTTGCTTGAGATCTTTGACCAACGCAACGGCTGGTTGATCCACGCTGTCGCAGTTCCGTTTTAGTTCTTTGGGAAGATTGCCATGCTGATCCCAGCCGCGATGAAAAAGTTGCACAAACGGAACGCCCCGCTCGGCTAAACGACGGGCCAGGATGCAGTTTGCGGCAAAGCTGCCCGGTTTCTTGGCATTTGGGCCATACATGTTGAGTGTCGCTTCAGACTCATCACCCATATCCATCAGGCTCGGTACAGATGTTTGCATTCGGTAGGCCATTTCGTACTGAGCAATCCTCGTTTGAATTTCCGGGTCACCGACATCTGCAAATCGCGTCGCGTTGAGTTCCGCGATACCATCCAGCACTTTGCGACGTAAGCCAGGAGAAACCCCATTCGGGTTCTTCAAATACAGAACCGGCTCGTCACCGCTGCGGAATTGCACACCTTGATGTCTCGACGGCAAAAAACCGCTCCCCCAAAGCCGGGAAAATAACGCTTGCCCCGGTTTCGCACCGACCGAGATCATCGTGACGTAGGCCGGTAAATTCTCATTTGGACTACCCAGTCCATAGCTCAGCCAGGCGCCCATGCTGGGCCGTCCCAATTGCTGAGTTCCGGTATTGATGTAAGTCATTGCCGGATCATGATTCACGGCTTCGGTGTTCATCGTGCGGACGATGGTCAGCTCGTCAACGATCGATGCGGTGTGCGGCAACAAGTCTGCGTTGACCCAGGTGCCACGCTCACCGAATTGTTTGAATTCAAACATCGGTGCAACACAAGGGAACGTCGATTGACCACTCGACATCCCTGTCAGCCGTTGACCGTTGCGAACCGAATCTGGCAATTCAGTCCCATGCAACTTTCTCAGTCCTGGCTTGTAATCAAACATGTCGATATGACTCGGTCCACCTGCCATAAACAAGTAGATCACACGTTTGGCAGTAGCTGGGAAATGGGGTAATCCGGGCAAACCCCCGCGGGAAATCGAACTGGCGGAGGCACCAGCCTCTTGATCTGCGTTGAGCAAGGTGGTCAAGGCGGCCGCGCCGAGGCAACCACGACCCCGCGCCAGTAATTGGCGACGCGTCATTTGGCGGTCGAAATCTTCGATTGGATTCATGGTGAGCTCATTTGACATTGGTAGCGTGTGCAGTGCATCGGGGTGAGATGGACGTCTCACTCACGCGTCAAGGTTTCGTCCAGATTCAGCATCGCCTCGGCAACCATCGTCCAAGCCGCGTGGCGATCAGCTGGTATCAATTCATTTCGTGGCGATTCCCCGACTGCCAACAAGGCTTTGGCTGCTTCGCCATCGGCAGCGTATTCAGCGAAGGCACTATCCAAGATGCGAGTGAAAACTTTGATCTCGCCTGGTTCAGGCCACCGCGCGGTTACCAATCTGAACCCGTAGGCAATTTGCTGATCTCGATCGGTTCCACCCTCGGTCAGCATGCGAGCTGCAAAGTGTCTTGCTGCTTCGACAAATTGGGTGTCGTTCAGGGTGACCAACGCCTGCAGCGGCGTGTTCGTTCGGTCCCGTTGGATAGCGCACTTTTCTCGCGTTGGAGCATCAAAGATCTGCATGGCTGGCGGTGGTGCAGACCGTTTCCAATAGGTGTACAGGCTACGACGATACAATTTGTCGCCGTGATCCTGTACGAACTTTGGATTTCCCCCCAATCCAACTTCGGCCCACAGTCCGGGTGGTTGGTACGGCTTCACTCCGGGGCCACCGAACCGATCGACCAGCAAACCGCTAACGTCAAGCGCCATGTCGCGGATAAATTCTCCCTGCAAGCGGAATCGGGGGCCGCGGGCAAGCCACCGGTTCTCGGGATCGGCCAGATATTCATCCGCACCGGCATGCGAAGTTTGTTGATAGGTTTGCGACATCACGATTTGCTTGAGCAATCGTTTCACGTTCCAGCCGTTTTCACGAAAATCGACGGCGAGCCAATCCAGCAATTCTGGGTGCGTGGGGAACTCACCTTGCGCCCCAAAATCTCCGGGCGTCGATACCAAGCCGACTCCAAAAAGCATTTGCCAATAGCGATTGACCGCGACCCGGGCTGTAAGCGGATGATCCTCTTGAAACAGCCACTTCGCGAGTCCCAGTCGATTGCGTGGTGCGTCGGGCGACATCGGTGGTAACACCGGTAAGGTCGCTGGATCGACTTTAATATCGGTGGGTGAATCATAGGCGCCTCGATTGAGTACAAATGTCTCGCGTGGCTTCGCTTGGTCACCCATCACCATCACCGTCGTCATCGGTTTATTCAATTCTTGAATTTTAGCTTCAAGATCGCCCACCTCTTTCTGCAGTGACTGGTACTCATCGTGCTGTGTTGTCAAGAAATATCGACGTAGAGAATCACGTTGTGCTTCGGTTCGCTCTCCCTCCGGAATCGACAACAACCCATTGATTGGCAATCCCTTTGCTAACTGTTGGATTTCGTTCGCTTCCAGTCGCCTTGAAAAAATGTCAATTGAATCGACGACACCTCGCAGTCGCGAACCGGGATGACGGCTACCGATCAGCAACGTCTTGTCTGTTCGTATGGTATCGGTCAATCCGTTCTGTTCGATTTTCCAATCCCAAATCTCCCCATCAACATAAATCTTCACTCCGTCTGCTTTGGAGGAGCCATCGTAGGTTGCAATCACATGTTGCCATTGATCTGGTTTTAGCTTCTTTTTGGTGGTGACCTTGATGGCGTTACCGGGCCAGTGATGAATGACGTGGACAGAGATGGGACCATCACCGGCAAACAGATCAAACCCACGGTAAGCATTTCCATCATCCATGCGGGCGATCAAAGCCCCAGGTCCGGCTTTCTTCTGGGGTTTGACCCAACCGCCATAGGAAAAGGCGTCGGTTCGTTCGAAGTTTGCCACATCGCCGACATCGATGAAATGACTGCCATCGAATTTCAAGCCTGTATCGAAACGTGTGGCAACCCAAGCCGGCTTGCCGTGGATTTTTGCAGACACTGCAGAAATCCCGGCATCGAAAATTTGGTCGCCTTGCCCTTCGTTCATCGGAAATGAAATCGCTCCAGGTTCGACCTTAGTGGGATTCGACTCAGATTCAGATTTCAATTTGTTCAGCCAAGCTTGCAGCTCTGGACCACAATCGGATTCGATGCGATTTAATTGACTCTTTACGTCTTCCAATTGTCTTTCGACACTTGGTAGCTCACTCTCTTTTGCCGGGTTGGGAATTTCTAGGACCGGAGTCGCATTGCCGTTGCGAGTTTGCATCCCCGCATCGCTGCTGACATTGAAAAACGCGTAAAAGCGATAGTAGTCTTCTTGTGATACGGGATCATATTTGTGGTCGTGGCACTGAGCGCACTCCATCGTCAAACCCAGCCAAACAGTGGAAGTCGTTTTCACGCGATCAACGGTGTACTCGACGCGGTACTCTTCGGCAAAGGCGCCGCCCTCGTCGGTCGTTCCATTGTTTCGATTGAAACCAGCTAACACACGCTGCTGAAGAGTCGCATCTGGAATCAAATCACCAGCCAATTGGCAGATCGAAAATTCATCAAAGGGCATGTTAGCGTTGTAAGCATCGACAATAGCATCGCGCCAAGCCCACATGTCACGTGGTCCATCGGCGTGATAAACACTGGTGTCCCCATAACGAGCCGCGTCCAACCACGCTAATGCCATTCGCTGCCCGTACCGGGGAGAATCCAGCAGTCGATCGACGACTTTCTCAAACGCATCTGCAGAAGCATCACTGACGAAGGCATCTACTTCTTCCAAGGTAGGTGGGGCACCGGTTAAATCGTAGGTCACGCGTCGAATCAATTTTTCACGACTCGATGGATCAGAGAGCTGCTTTCCGTCCGCAGCCAAACGACGAGCAATGAAGGAGTCAATTGGTAGGCTCACGTCCTTCTGATGGTGCGGCCACGATTCTGATCCGTTGTCTGCTGTTGATTCATCTGCTTGTGGAACCTCTGGTTTGACTAGCGAACGAAACGACCAATGTTCGGTCCACGTCGCGCCGGCGTTGACCCATCGAACGAGCAAATCACGTTCCGCACTTGTGAGCGATTTCAGTGAGTCTGGCGGTGGCATTACAGTGTCCGCATCTTCAGTGAGGATGCGTGCGATGAGGTCACTTTTTTCAGCATCACCGGCAACGATCACCGCTGCTGCTTCAGCTTCCAGATCCAATCGCAGATCGGCTTCCCGATGTTCGGCATCCGGCCCGTGACAAAAAAAACACTTGTCGGAAAGGATTGGGCGGATGTCCCGGTCGAAGGAGACCGAGTCATCCGCTACGGCGTTTAGTGAGTGGCCAGCAGCCAGTAAGAAACCAAGTGTAAGAAATCGCACAGTCGAACCAGCAGGCGGGAGGAAAGGGGCATGCGAGGTCGCGTTGGCAAAACCAACAAAACCATGCGAGTAGTTTAGCAGCCGATCATGGAATGCACACATGCGATGGCCAATCTGTGCCTCAAAACAAGACTTCTAAGGGATTTTCAGACAGCCAAAATGCTCGCTCATCGCACAATCCGCAATCGGTCGATCGTCAGTCGTGTCGTTGTGTCGGGCTCGACCAGCCCGATGCTGATGTAATCGATCCGAGAAAGATCAAGTGATTGATCTTTGGACCCAGCCAACATTGCGTCGCGAGTGATTTGAATCCGCTTGTACGGTCCTGACTCAAGCATCCAAGTTGCTCGATAAGCATTCATTGCATCGCCATCGGTTTGATCGACGACTTTGATCACGAACGTGACGCGATTGTGGGTGGGTGAGTCTAGTCTCACATCGATTTCCAATGCTTCCGCTTGTGACCAATCGGAGTGTAGTTCAAACAACGAAATTCTTGGGAAGCTGGTTGGCTCGCAGATCAATTCCAGCGAGTACATGCCGTCAGTCGCATCGGACGGTCTGCGAATGCCTTGGCTATCGTCAAACCAAAAACGTCCCATTTCTGCCTCCGTTTCGAAGGATGCGAGAAGGGGGAATTCGCGTTCAACATTCAGCACATCCCGTAACACCATGACTGGTGCGTACCATGACAAAGCCAGCAAGCATCCGGAGGCCAAAAAATACAACTGCGAGCGGAGCTTCTTATTTGGTCGACTACGCTGCCATCGCCAACCGATGTATACGAGGCAAGCCGCGGCGGACCCTAAAGCATTCGAAACGGCATCGTGCAAAGAAGAACTGCGGCCCATGTATCGCTGAAGGATTTCAATCATTGTCCCGAGAGACGATATCATGACCACCAAGACGATGCCGCGCACAGTAAGTCTGAAAAAGTTGCGTCGTACCGGACGTAATCGCTCGAGTCCCCACATCGCAGCCAACGATAAACAGCCGAACAACGGAGCATGAACAAGATCACCGGTCGCAGCCCAGGCTCGCCCTGTAAAGGGCATAGGCACCAACAGCAAAAAGAATACACCCACGGCAATTACGCCAGCCATCCAAGCGATCGAACGCATCGTCCAAGATTCTCCTCGTCCTGGATTCCACCAGATAGAAGGGTCGAACAGGGCAGAAGGATTGGTCGTCGCTTGGTTTGCAGTAACGCAGTGGCGTCAGGCGGTTTCCAGGAGCGCCAATCAGGGTGAGGTAATGAAATGAACCAAGACCAAATTTGACTGGCGATTAATGCTGGGACGTTCTGGCAACCGAGTGGTTGACCTAGCTGGGAAGGAAGGTAACGAAAAGATGTTCGAGCGTCTCGTTGCTTCCTAGCGAACTGGCGCGGCAGCAGGTTTTACTGTGCTGATCTTCGCCGTCGGTGTCGCGTCTGCTTCCAGATCGCCTAAGGCATATTGGATCCCATCCAGCATGTGGCGAACAATGCTTGGGTTCCGGAAAGTCTCTTCGCGATGACCAAAGTTCGTGTAAAAAACTCGTCCCTCGCCAGCGGTCCGAACCCAAGAGACTGGTACCTCACGCGGTCCATCGTTAATGCGACCGGAAACTGGTTCCTTGCTCATGTCCAAGCTGACTAAGACGCGAAGGTTCTCCGTTCCGGCATACGAGTCAGGCTTGTACTGATAGATTTCGTCTTGGTGCCAGAAACCGTTTCCGTCAAACGCTGCGTTCAACACGTGCTCAGGATCGTCCAATTTGAAGGCCCAAGTTCCTCCCGCACCCCAAGGATGTCCGTTGAAAATTCCGCCTACCATCGATAGTGCTTCGGGGTGTCGACCAAAATTGTCACTGGCTGCGTGAAAGCCTGCTAGGCCTTTACCACCCGAAACAAAGTCTAGAAACGCGTTGAGTTGTGAAGCTTCCGGAAACTTCATGTGGGTTGTGTTGTTTAGCAGCACGAGATCGTATTTCGCCAAATTTTCCTGCGTAAAGACGTCATACGTGTCAGCCAAGTCGACCTGGAAGGCACCGGTTTTGCGGCCCATTTCTTCGACTGCGACATTGCCGTATGGGATCGAGGTGTGGATGAAGCCTTCACAGCGGTAAAAGAGCAAGATCCGTCGGGGTTTCAGCGGCTGTGCGGTCGATTTATCGGGTACTGCAGCGGCAATCGCATCACGCTGCTGCTGCGTAACCGCTTTGAATCGCCCCGCTTTTTTCTGCTCCCACGGATCTTGGGAATGCGCCAGGGATGAACTGAGCAACACAATCGTCAGAGCGGTGAGAAAAGACTTCACGGGGAACTCGCTGGTAAGAGTAAAAACGGAAAGGAACAACGAATGATAACCGGCAAACGCTCTCAGTAACAGCATTAGCCCGATTGTTGCTTTACTCATCAATGTTTGTTTTCAATATCGCAAACGCGTTCAATTGTCACACATCCACCGAAGGAGAAGGACGCGATGAGAGCTGTCGATATCAACTCGCAAAGAGTTGATGACATGACAAGCGGGGACGTGGTTACGGTTCGCGCCAGAGAAACAATTCACGAAGCACTCACGCTGATGGGAGAAAATTGCTTCTCCGCACTGCCGGTGGTTGATAACCAGGATCATTGTGGCGGCATCTTATCGACTTCTGATTTGGTCGATTTGACGCGAGAGATTGATGATGCCATTTCGCATCTTGATCTGGTGGCTCCTTCCAGCAAGCGATGCCTGCTCGACCGACTGACGCACAGTCTGGGATATGAGTCGGTGCAATCTTTCATGAGTGAGATGTTCACGACCGTCGGATTGGAAACACCGATTGGAACAGCAACTTGCGAGATGCTGCGAAATCGAATCCACCACCTGCCCGTCGTGGATGAGAGCGCGCAGTTGATGGGGACTCTATCGCCGCTCGATATTTTGGGTGAAGTCGCCGAAGCTGCACCCGACCTTTAGCAAAGTGTTCGACGCATTGCATCAGGAGTCGCGATTTTCGCGCGGCAACCGCTTCACGGTAAGTGTGTTGGCGGGGGTAGGTGTGTGAATGGTGGCTTGGGAAGGTTGCTTGTGGCCGGTTTCCTGCTGGGCTGCATCCGCGGCTTACCGATCCAAGTGGCCTTGGGCGGACTTCACCACCGCTTTCATCGCCTCGGTGATTTCAGCGAGGATCGTTTTGATTCGTTCTGGCTTTGCGTCCTCTGCATCCTGCTCCAGCAGTGCTGCGATCTTCGACAAACGCACGGCACCCACTGATAAAGATGCGCCCTTCAATGTGTGTGCCGCGCGTCGCAAAAGTACGCGGTCGTCCAGTTCAACGGCTTTGCGGATCGAGCTAGTCAGCGTCTGAGTCTCCCCGAGATAGACCGTCAGCAATTCGGCCAATAATTGGTCATTTCCACCGACTGTCTTGGAGGCATGTTCCCAATCAATCGCAGATGTGTTTCGACTCTGCTTTTTTCTCTGACCGGGTTTACCTTTTCGCTTTTTTTGTTTCTCAGATCGTTGCTTGTTCGACTTAGGGGTATCACCGAGTTCTGCCGAGAATCGGTTATCTGTAACGGTCGGCGATTCTCGCCGCTGCTTTTTACGGTGAGAGGGCTCGGTGTTATGAGCCAATTCGTTTTTGTCCGAAGTGGTCGCGCTGGATTGGGGTGTGAGTGATTGGGCGATCCCACGGTTCCCATCGCTTGCCCTGTTGCCGTAAGGCTGGTCGCTGTCGATTGGTTCGCCCACTGTGCATAAGGACTCACTCGCTGTGAGATTCGGATCCTCAAACGCAGGCAGCAATTTCGCGGTGTCGTGTCCAAGTCGACCTTCTCGATTTCTTGTACTCTCCACGTTTTCGCTGTGCTCATCTTTAGTGATCGGCTCGATTCCCAGCACAACTGCCAGCTTTTCATATAACGTTGCGACTCGGATGGGCTTTGCGACATATTCGTCCATACCGGCGGTCAAGCATTTTTCGCGATCTCCTTTCATCGCGCGGGCGGTCATCGCAACGATTGGTTGATGAGTGCCCGATTTCGCTTCGCGTTGACGAATGAGTTTGGTCGCTTCAAAACCATCCATGATTGGCATCTGGACGTCCATCAGCACCACATCGAAAGCTTGTGTTGCTAGGATATCGACCGCTTCTCGGCCATTGTTGGCCACGGCGACTTGGTGGTCATGTTTTGCAAACAGGCCCAACGCTAGCCGTTGATTGATGATGTTGTCTTCGACCAGCAGAATACGGAGCGAGCCGAGGTCAATTCGAAGTTGCTCTTCGATTGCGTTGTCGCTGCCCTCTGGGGCTGTAACTCCCAAAGCTCGAATGATCGCGTTGAATAGCTCAGATTGCTTTACCGGTTTCATCAATCGTCCAGATACCCGCAATTCGTCAACGGTTCCTGGATCACCTTTTCTTCCACCACTGGTCAGCATGATCACCTGCACCTCATCGAGGTCCGGATCCTGTCGAACTTTCTCGACGAATTCATACCCACTCATTCTGGGCATATTTACATCGCTAATGACGAGTCCGATCGGTTGCCCAGACTGTTGCGCGTGCTTCAATTCGTTGACCGCCAATTCCCCAGACTCGGCTAGGGTTGGGATCATACCCCAGTTGGTCAGCATTTCATTGAGGATGGTGCGATTGGTTTCGTTATCGTCAACGATTAGCACGCGCGTTCCGCCCACCACAACGACACCACGGGCGTCGTGTTCCTGAATGTCGGTGGGCGGTGCGGTGAAGCAAACTTGGAAAGTGAATGAGCTGCCTTGACCTTCAACACTCTTCACCCTGATGTCGCCACCCATTAGCTCGACCAAGCGACTGGTGATGGCCAAACCCAACCCGGTCCCACCATATTTTCTTGTGGTGGAGGTGTCGGCCTGTTCGAATTCGTGAAAGATCGTCTTGCATTTTTCAGGCGGGATGCCGATCCCGGTATCTCGTACCTTCACTTCCAAGATGACTGCATCGGTGTGGCTTGGCAGGCGAGTGACCTCTACCACGACTTCGCCTTCTTCCGTGAATTTGATGGCGTTTCCAACGAGGTTGACAATCACTTGTCGTAATCGCCCGGCGTCACCCACAACGTATCTCGGCACGTCAGGATCGACACGAAACGCGATTTCAATTTCTTTTCCGTGAGCTCTCAGGCCGAGCGTTTTCATCGTGTCGCCCAAGCTTTCGTGCAAGTCAAATGCACGCTGCTCCAGATCGAGCTTGCCCGCTTCGATTTTCGAGAAATCAAGAATGTCGTTAATCACTCCCAGCAGTGCGTCACCCGACTCCTGGACCATCGACAGGAAGTTGCGCTGGGTGGGATCAAGTTTGGTATCGAGCACCAAGCCTGTCATGCCAATGATCGCATTCATTGGAGTCCGAATTTCGTGACTCATGTTCGCCAGAAAATCACTCTTAGCACGATTGGCTTTGTCAGCAATGACCTTCGCTTTTAGGATCTCCTCGTCCGCGCGTTTACGAGCAGTGATATCGTGCCCAATCCCGACGACGCCATTGACCTTGCCTTCGGTGTCGAAGAGTGGCACCTTCGTGGTCAGCAACCACAACGGTTCGCCCGCTTCGGTATGGTGTGTTTCCTCACGGTCCAGTAACGCTTCACCACTCCGCATGACGATCTGGTCGTCGGCGACGTAATTGCAGGCCATCTCGGGGGGTGAGAAGTCGTAGTCGGTTTTGCCGATCAGACCTTCCACATCCTCGATCTTCAGCAGTTTCAGTAGTGCGGCATTCGCGGTTCGAAAACGGCCCGCTCGATCTTTGACGTAAATCAGATCGGGTACGTTGTCGATAATTGTTTTGAGTAAGTCGCGTTCGCGGGCCAAATTCTGCTCAGCAGCCTTTTGCGAGCTGACGTCACGCGAGATACCGATCGTGCCGATGACGCGTCCCTTTTGATCTTTCAGCGGCACCTTGGTCGTGCTGCACCACGTTTCTTTTCCGTCCTCGTAAGTTTCATATTCAATTTCGGCTAAGATCGGCTTGCCAGTTTCCATGATTTGCCGTTCATCTTCTAACGCCTTGCGAGCATGTTCGCTCGAAAAAAAATCGGCATCAGACTTACCCAACACTTCTCGCGGATCCGAAACCCCGAATTTTTCGGCGCAGCTCCGACTCAAGCGAAGAAAGCGGCTGTCGGCGTCTTTGAAGTACACCGAGTCAGGTACCGCTTCAAGAAGTGTAGCCAACAGGAATTTTTCGAACTCGACTTGGTGCTCGGCATCCTTCTGGTGACTAACGTCCCAGAACATCGCTTGGATTCCAACCACTTTGCCGCGGGCATTGTGGACCGGTGATTTCCAGACCTCAACATGAATTTGTTTGTCGCCTACCTGATGTCGCTCGACATCGTGATGCAATCTCGCTGACTGCATCACTTCGCGATCATCAGCTTGGTATTTTTTGGCAAGATCGGCTGGGAATAAATCGAAATCAGTTTTTCCAATCAGTTCATCTACGGACCTGCCAATCTGTTTGCATGCTCGTGAATTGGCATACTGGATGCGGCCGCGATTATCTTTCCGTAGCACGCTCAGCGGCAAGCTTTCGATGAGCGAGTGATAAACAGCCTCAGATTCGCGAAGCGCGAACTCCAAATTGCGTTGGTCCGTGATGATTTGCGTCAAGCCAAAGACGACAGGCGGACGATCGTTGTCCTGCTGATAGTAAACTGTCTCATGGACACGATGATCGCGATGTTCAGAATCAACAACGCGGTAGTCGTATTCCTGAGAACGAGTGGTCGGCAATCCTTCAAGAAGTGCCAGCACGCGATCGCGATCGTCACGATGGATCGAGTTGATCCGCAAGTCTGGCCGTTCGATCATCTGGTCAGCCGAATAGCCGTACAGATTTTTGGCGGCCGGGTGAATCCATAGCCGCTTCCTATCGACGCTAGCGCGCCAGGGAATCTCTGAAATCAGATCGAGGAGAGGAGTCGGTGTCGATTGATCAGACCACCCTGCGTCGCCTCCGACTTCCACATTTGCCATCGTGTTCCACGTTTGCCTTGGGAAAGAAACCACCTCTCCCAATCATAAACAGTCATGAGCGATTCCGGCTGATCAAACGACAAATAAACTCTCCAGTGAAGCAGCCTTGTGCTTTTGGCGACACAAGTCCTTCTGCCGTCACAATAGGACGCGAAATGGAGCGAGAAATCGACGATTCGAGCTTGCTGCTTGTCCATTTCGCTTGCGCTCGAAACCGCCATCGAAGCCGGTGTGGTCGCGGTAGCCGACAATTCGAGTTCTCGCAGGCCCGCCCAGAATGAATCAAAGGCCCAGATTGAATCAAAGGCCCGGAATAAATCAGAGGCAACAGAATGAATTAGATTCAAGAACGGTTGAGGGGGCGTATCTCGCAGGAGCCCACCCGCTGGGCATCTGGTGAGGTCCTGGAATCCACATCCTGCGCACTCCACCTTGCTCGACGGGTCCTGCCCCATCGGGTCCTGCCGCATCGGGTCCTGCCGCATCGGGCCGTGCCGCGACGGACCCGTGCGTGAGATTCCGGGGCGATGGCGATTTATTTCCGAGCAACTTGGTGCTTTAGCGGCAGCCAAGCCGCTCCATCTTGACTGCTGGCGACGCATTGCTGAATGAAATACATCCCTTCGACGCCGTCATAAATATTAGGGTAGACGGTATCCCGTCGGTCAAAAGCTTCACCCGCAGCCCGTTTGACCATGTCATCAAACGCTGAGGCATAAACATTTGCAAAGGCTTCAAAGAAGGCTTCTGGATGCCCGGAAGGCAACCGACAGGCTGCAGCGCCTGACGCGTTCATAAAAGGTGCGTTGGGGTCACGCGTATAAATACGATGCGCTTGGCCATTTTGACGAACGATTAATTCGTTCGGGTTCTCCTGTCGCCACCGTAGCGATCCTTTGGTGCCATCGATTTCG
>JAYZAR010000160.1:0-4936 GCA_036339635.1 Planctomycetota bacterium
GGCGACCCAGACTCCGCGTGTCAGCACTTGAATTTGATAACCGTTTTGAGGAATCACAAACGTTTGGCTCATCAACACGATCCCGATCACCGTTAGCGCCAAACCGCCAATCCCAAAAACACCAAAGCCGGGCAGGATAAAAATTTCAATCGCGATGCAGACGATACCTAAACCAAAGGCGATGAGTTCGAGCCATTCCGCGGTGCCAGCCAAAAACTTCATCCAAAAATAGAGTCCAAAGCAAACCATGGCGACGAATCCGGGAAGACTCAGGCCGGGTGCATTCGCTTCTGCTGAGAGCGCCGCAAATCCAATAAACAACAACAAAAAAGCCAACGTGTTGCTGCGTCCAACTTTTTCAATAAATCGAACGAGCCCGCGGTCGGCCACCGAGGGCGGCGTACCGCTCAACCCGATTTGCAAAGCCGCTTCCTTCACTCCCGAGGAAATACCGTCAACAAGCCCGAGCGAAACAGCCTGATCGGCATCAAGTCCATTCCGTAATTCGACAGCGTTTCCGCGCTGCCACTTTGCCCGCTGGGCATCCGCTTCCTTTTCATTCGCCGCGCCACGAACAATGTCAGCCTCGGTCGCATAGCGGATTCGACCTGTTTTCTGATTGGTGTAACGATAAACTTCCTGGCTGGGATCCAGCAGACCGCGAATCAACGCTGCAGGTCTCTTCGTTTGCGCAGCGATCTGTTCGATCAGTTCGTCGTACCGCGTTAAATCTTCGGCCGAAATCGATTCAGCTCCCGGCCCTCCTAATATCGCTTCGGGTTGCATCATCAGCGGCTTGCAACCCATCGCTACCAGGGCAGCGTCACCGCGAGCCTCCCCTCGGACCAAACCAGTAACCGTTCGTAACGGTGGTTCAGGATTGGCAAACCAACCCGCCAAAGTCGCACTATTGTCCAGACTTCCCCCCTCGGTGTCGAGAACGATCAACCAAGTATTGATTTCGTCGCCGCCCAAAGTTGCTGACAAGTTACTCTGCCAGCGTCGGGTCCGGTTCGCTACGATCGGCCCGGCAATCTCCAACATGACTGCCTGTGGTTTTTCAGTATTCACCTTGGCTGACAGCGGTTTCAATTCAGCTAAATCAAGAAACTCTGCGGCGGTCTCGATCGAACCGGCAACCGCCGCTGCAATCCGCGCTGAACGCAGTCGCTTGGTATTGAGCTGCAGCGGTGCTCCCGGTGCTGACCAAACTTCTTCGCCGAGAACTTTTCCCCCAGCGCGTAGTAACGCCAACTGGTCCCCGGAGGCAAAAATTTGGTCTCCCCCGACCTCCGAAACCAAAGCTAGCTCGACCGCCGGATCGACCAGGGCTCTGACGACTGCCGGGGGGAAAAGCCCCCGACGCTCCGCAATCGACTCGTAAGTTAACGCGATCGTTTTATCGAGCGTCGACTCATTGACCGCTGCATTGGAAATCGCCGCTCCAGGACCGACGAGCAATAAATCGGAAGCGATAATTGGCAAGGTGGAATGACCTTGCACTTTGTTTTCGACCCAAGACACGGTCCGCACCCGTCGCAACTGGGGGCCTGACATGGCCCGGGCCAGCTTCAAGGCATCTTCGAACTTGGTAGTATCCCCAGAATCAGCCCGATCCAGGGTCGACTGGTACCGCATTACCACAGTAACGCGTTTGCCTTCGGGAGCATCAACGTGAAGCTGGTTCAACTGATTCAAGATCCGATCGGACACATCCGCTGTGAGTGGAACAGGAATGTCGAGCAGATACCCACGCTTGGGAAGATTCTTCGCATCAGGTTGCTGCCCAAATCCGATCAGGACGAACGTCAGCCAAATCAAGAGCGGCAAACCGATTAAGCAAATGCGGGACAGCTTCAGCACATTCGACTCCATCGAGCGACAAAAACGGGAACGGAACACCAGTCTTCGGATGTTTAACCAATTATAGGGGCAAGGCTGCCGCGATAAGCGGCGAGATTCTTAACAAAACAAAAGGGCAACCCTGATCGACGGTAGAATCATACACATGGGCTAAATTGAGTCCCTCTCGGTGATTCGTAATAATTTCGGGAGCGAAAGCCACTTTCTTTCAAAACGGATTCTTCGCAAAGCTGACGGTCGCATCACCCAGCAACAGCGACAGAAAAACAAAGTGCAAACTCGCTGTATAGTCTCAGGCAACTTGGGGCTGCCGGAAACTGCCCAGCGGCCGGAAGCGACTGCAACACGAAAACTCAGGCCGCACCAGCATGGTAGGGAAGGGGGAACGGACAATGAAGTCAGCGGCTCATTTGCTCAGAAAGACGAAAATACCGGAAGAAACAGGATGCGACACCCTCAGCCGACCCCCCATTGCCACTGAAGAATCGCTTCTTGCGGTAACTCGAGCGATCCCCCCCTCCTCATAGAGCAACCCGATCGGCGACAATCGGGACCTGCGAGCATGCGCGAACGGCCGCCGACGCGGATCGTCAGTGTAATCCTCAAAGTCGTACAACAAAGGGAGTGATCATTGAGTGACGCGATTTCCCCGACCCGAAACGCCAATCGATCGGCTTGGAAAGCCTCGTCTAACGAGGCAGCACCGGAGTCCCGAGGCTGGCGGAACGTTATCCTAGCAATCGGCACGATGGTTGCCGGATTGATCATCGCCGTCCTGTCAGGCGTCTTCGACCCCAGGCCGGTACAGACCCAGAGCGCAACCACTCGGGCGATCCCAGCCAAATACGATCAACAGCGGGCTTTTCAATATTTGAATCAACTTTGTGATTTGGGACCTCGCCCGTCGGGTTCCACGTCGATGCAAAAGCAACAGCAAATCCTTAGCAAGTTGTTCTCAGCGAATGGAGCGGTTGTTGAAATGCAAACTTTTGAGATCCGTCATCCCGAAGATGGTTCTCCGGTTCCGATGGCAAATTTGATTGCCCAATGGCACCCAGAGCGGCCGAAGCGGTTCCTGCTGTGCGCCCATTACGACACTCGACCTTACCCCGACCAAGATCGCTTTAATAAGCGAGGCACATTCATCGGTGCCAACGACGGGGCCAGCGGTGTCGCCGCATTGGCAGAACTCTCGCACCATCTTTCTGACCTTCCTGCTGATGTCGGCATCGATATTGTTTTGTTTGACGGCGAAGAATTCGTATGGCAACAAGGCCGCGATGATTACTTCCTGGGATCCACCGTGTTTGCTGAAAAATACAAAGCGAGTCCACCTGCCAATCCGTACGTGGCTGGCGTGCTGCTGGACATGGTGGGTGATCGCGAATTGAAAATCTATTTCGAGAGCAATAGCCTCGATTTTGCACCGGAGGTAGCGCGTGAAGTTTGGAAGACGGCCGATCGATTAGGGGTTCGTGCATTTGTGCCACGCCGCCGGCACCGCATCGAAGACGATCACATCCCACTCAATGAAATCGCCAGCATCCCCACAATCGATATCATCGACTTTGATTACCCCCGCCCCGGGTTTGGTGCTCCGCGGTACTGGCATACGGAGCAAGACGCGCCAAAAAACTGCAGCGGTGAATCATTAGCTGCAGTCGTGTGGGTGGTCCACGAATGGCTGCGGCAACAATAACGTCAACACATTCCTCGCTACCCCCCAAGACGATGTTTCTCGGCAGCTTAGTACTTGGATTAACCGTCATCGCGTTTGCGGCATGGCTGCATTGGAATGAAACATTGGGCTGGCCCAACGAATCATTTCAAACTGAATTGGATCGCAAATACCTGACCAATCGCACCCGCGCCAGAAAGCGGATTCACATTGTGATCGCGTGCAGCGGCGGTTTGATCTTGGTTGCCGCCTTTACGGGCCCCGGAACCGTTTGGCTATTTGCATGGATGGGAGTAATCCTGCTGTTGTTGGTGGTCGTGGTATTGGCGGCGTTGGACGCGCTGAGAAGTCATCGTTATCACCTCCACAAGCTGCCAGAAATTCGCAAGGAGATTTTTGGTGACCAGGACAAGTAACAAGTCAACTGCGACACCGCGATTTGTTCTATGACAGCAAAATCCTTTGCTGCGTTCCCGCCCCATCATGGGGTAGCTGGGCAGTCGAGAACTGTCTACCGAGAAACGGGGTCGTCGGTGTGCCAATCCGCTTGTCAACTGATCGACCGAATCGGACCGAGAGCAATGAGAATGGAAGTCGGCTGGAACTCAGAATAACAAAGTGATTGCAGTATCGATTGCAACTTCGCGTTGAGCATCAAACAGAGACTCCGGCTCAGCCGATGAACCGCGTCGCCTGGAAAGCTCGTTGATCACTCGCAAGGCGTCCACTGCAGTGACGCGGTAATCGCCATTGGTATCGAGAAAAACACCGTTGGGTTGCTCGATTTCAGGATCAAGCTGAGACACAGCTCCCCGGTTGGCCAACTGATTAATAATCCTCAGTGCATCGCTTGCTGTAACCATTCCATTGTTGTTGACATCAAAGATCAGGGGTGAATTCTGAAACAACGGCTGCTCGTTATCCAACAATTGAATTTCCGCGAGAACACGTGGAAATCCTGCGGCCTGGAATCCCAACACAACGGTCTTGGTTGGCTCTGGATCAGAATCATCGACCGCGAAAACTTCGACGGTGACCTGCTGCTGATTGGCAGGAATCGTGATTACCGAAGGAACGTCGAGTTGCCGTGATTCCACACTATCGATCTGCACCTCTAAAGGATCTTCGATCTCGCTATCAAAACGTTGCACGGTCATCCGTACAACAGAATCATTGGATTCACTGATGAAGAAAGAATCGAATTCGGCTACCAGAAAC
Organism: Planctomycetota bacterium; assembly: GCA_036339635.1. Lineage (GTDB taxonomy): Bacteria > Planctomycetota > Planctomycetia > Pirellulales > Pirellulaceae > Rubripirellula. Next base: position 4,760 of record JAYZAR010000160.1, read on the forward strand.
TTGGTTTCTTCCACGGTGATTGTGAAGCTCGACAGTACGGTCGCACCATCATCATCGGTCACTCCCAAAGTGACTGTCCGCACGCCTGCGGACGTATAAGTATGGGAGCCATCAAATGATGCAAGCGTGAGCGCGCCGGATGCGTCACCAACCGAATCAATCGTCGCGATGCCTGTA
>JAYZAR010000161.1:0-5347 GCA_036339635.1 Planctomycetota bacterium
TTTCACCACTCTGGGTTTCACCACTCTGGGTTTCACCACTCTGGGATTCACCACTCTGGGATTCACCACTCTGGGATTCACCACCCTGGGATTCACCACTCTGGGACTGCTCTTTTCGTTGCTTCTCCAAGTAATCACGAATTCGCTCAAACGCCTCGCCGTCGTGCTGTGGAGCCTGCTTGCTCTGCTGACTATCCTGTCCCCCCCCATTGCCCTGGCTCGGGTCACCGGCTTGCCCATCACTCGTTTGCGTCTCTCCGGATGACTGTGCCTCATTGGTGTTTGGACCCTGCCCATTGTCGCCCGCAGCGTCGGCTGGTTGCTGTTGGCCTGCTCCTGCGTCAGATCCTTGGGTGCCATTCGCGCTCGCAGGCCGCCCACCCTCGGAGTCACTTGATGCTGTGTCGTTGTCGCCTGAAGCATCTTCACCGGACGGGTTTTCGGCCGCTTGATCATCGTTTGTCTGCGGCTGCCCACCTCCTTCCTGTAATCCAGAACCACCATTTGACCCAGCACCGCTTTCTGATCCAGCGGTATTTTGGCCTCCGCTACTCGATGAGTCTTGGCTGTCGTCACTGCCCTCGCTGGTATCACTGCTTCCGCCGCCAGAGCCTTCCGAATTCGATTCACCTTCTTGTGAGCCCTCATTCTGGGCCCCTTCTCCCTGGCCAGGACTTGCCTCGCTGGGTTGCTGGGATTGGGCCTGACCGCCGGCATCTTGATCGGAGCCGCCGCCACCCTGTCCCGCCTGGGGTTCACCTTGCTGGCCTCCCTGCGAGGACTGTTCTTGACTGCCTTGGTTACGGTCTTGATTTGGATTCTTTGCTTGGCGATCACGATCTTCCTGCGATTCGTTGCGCGGCCGATTCGGATCCCCCGCCGCGATCTTTAGAAAGATTGGATCAGTGCGAGTGATATTTGGCTCAACCGTTGGATCACCCTCAATCGTTCGATTATCGATCGCGACCGCCACAACCTGCACTTCGTCGCCGATACGAAGATCGTAGCGAGATGGGCGGAAAGCAAACTCGACGACTTGGTTTCCTCTACCACCGCTGGGATCTTTCCAGAGCACAGGGGTCGCAATGGTGTCGATTCCAGAGCGAATCTCCAAACCAACAGACCTCAAGCCAAAGTCAGGATCTGACGCATGAACTTCGATAATTTGCTGGGCATCGATGGCAACTTCGGTTGGAGACTGGAAGGGAAGCGTGATTGCAACTTCCGGTGGCAGATCGGCAATCACACGAATCGGATAGACGATGGGCTCAGGGTTCGTCTGGCCGGCTTGATCAGAGACTTCGATCCGATAACTATCCGGTTCCACCGCAGCCGATCGACCGTGGGCGCTCCGCAACACAAAACGAACGGTTAGCTTTGTCCCTGCTTCATCGACTGACATCTCCGTCGCGCCAGCGGTCGCCTGCATTCGATCGCCGAGCAACCTCGGATTGAACTCGATTTTGGCCTTCGCGATCGGCCGATTTGTCGTCGCAGTGATCGTGACTTCGGTTCCGTCGAGCGCGGTGATGACGCCGGAACTTGTCGCGTGAGGTTTTTGGGCGGTGTACGCCGGCGGCGTGTACTGAACCGACTGCAGCGCAACGGCGGGCAGGTCCTCGACCTTCAGGTAAAACGGTCCGGCTTGCGCATCGCCACCAATGATGGTGTAAGGAACGTCACCCGACACCGAGTAAGGCACATCGATTTCACCGTGAAAGCGACGATCGGCCTCATCCCAGCGCATGGCTGCTTCCCGATCTTCCGATGGCAATCGCCATCGACAGATTGGAGTTTCCGATGTTTTCAATCCATCGATGACCGCCGAAACTGCGACCGCACGTCCCGCGATCGCATCAGTATCACCGGGCAAGACATTCCGTATCGAAACTCTGCGTGGAGCATCAATCGCCGCGAGCGGAGCAGCAAGCCGAGCCGCCGACTGGAATGAATTCTTGGGAGAAATGGCATTGTATGCGACCAGCACGGCAAAGCCGGCAGCGGCCGCGATCCACCAACGAAGGGTCCCGGTCGCTTCGGTCGGTAGCTCGTCATAGGTTTTCAGCCGACCCGCCGTCGCAGCACCAATCGATCTGACGACTCGACTTCGCAACCCAGCGGCGGCAGGCTGTTCGCGGAGGGTAACGTAACTAGTCAACGATTGCCGCAGGTCCGGCAAATCTCGCTCAAGTGAACGAGCCGCATATTCCGGATGGATACGACTGCGAAGGAGGGGCAAGATTTTGTTTCGGGTATACCAACAGGCAAATGCCACTGTCATGATCCAAACGACCACCCGCGAACCCATGCCGGGCGAGTAGATCCATTGATCCACAACCAGCCAAACGAGCGTCCAAGCCATTGCCCCCAAAACGAGTCTTAGGCAATTACGAACCATTTCAGCCCACCAGAGGGCACGACAAGCCTCGGTGATTCGTTGCTCGATCAAGTCGTCCGTTCGGTTCACTGTCACAGCAGGTTTGCTACGTGACATTTCAGGGCGAACGGGTGCTGCTGTTGACATTCGCAAAGACTTCAGAATCGCGTTCGAAGAAAAAACTCGCATCCAGTATAAACCGTAATCAAAACAGGCCAGCCACTATCGCCAGCTACCATGCGGCAGACCGCCCCTACCCACATCCGAGATACTAACAAAGTACCCGGTTCAGCTCGTCTTTTGAGACAAATCCCACAATTCTACGTGGACGGTCAGACTGCTCCCTCCAAATCGACGATGCTTTGGTAGACTAATTGACTCGCCTAAGCCGTCTCATCCTTTTTATCGTCAACACCTAATGAGATACGCATTTCGACTTGCTGAACTGCTCGGACACACGCCGGACCACCGAAAGCGGCCGGGAACCATCAAATCGATTGTAGAACACACCGGTTTGGATCGGCACCAAGTGGCTTCGTTACTGAAAAACGAGGCAAAATATATCCCACTGGATGCATTGTCGCGGATTTGCGATTACCTGATCGATCATGGCTACGCCACGGCTGACCAGCTGCCAGGAGCCCTGTTCGCAGTCAACGCCGAAAATTTTTGGGAACTCTTAGCCCGACGGGGCGAAATCGAAATCGTTTTGGGAGTTCGCGAGAATCCGGACACGCTATCGCCGGACAATGCCACCGTGGTCGCCAGTGATGCTGTTCTCTTTGGCGAACTCCTGAATGGAGTTTCAACACTTGGTGGTGCTGCAAAACACCGTCGCGGCGAAGATGATGAGGGTAAAGAGATCGCGGTCCCGATGCCTGACCGAATTCAGCAATCGCTAGTTTGGAGTCCTGGACAAGTTTCCTTAGAGGATGCCCGAGCACGGGCCACCGAGGTATTTGATGGATTTGCCTCCGCACAGGGTGACCGTGGAATCGTCTGCATCGGGAGTGTAAAAAGCAATCCGGTTGTCGAACTCGTTTTCGCTGACGCGTTCGGGTGCACCCCCTTCGTGACCGAAGATGATGTCGACGATGTGTCTGCCCGATCGTGTCCTTTTTTTCTAAGATATCGCGACAGTGACCCCAAGCCAGAGGGTGCCTCCGCGGGAACACGTCTGAGCAAAAATGAAGACGCGCCGGAACCTGGTTTCTATCACGAACTCGATGATGGCACCTGGGCATATGCTGGCGGCAATGGTAAGGATACCGCGTTGGTCTTTTATCTGTTCCGAGAAGCACTCGGTCGACTCGATATGGTGCTGAGCGGTTTCTCAGGACGGGCCACTCGGTTACTTGCCAAGACGCTCGCCATTCGTGGCGAAGAGTTTTGGCCGCCAGTCTACGAATCAGGTGGCACCCAAATCGGCGCTTACTTGGTGCAGTATGACAACAGCGATAACCAACCCAACCGTGACGACCTACTGTTCAACGCGGGAGGTGCCGCAGACATCATGCCACTCTCGCGAGAAGCAATCGCGAAGCGGTTTGCTCGTCGATAGATCAGGGTTTTGCGGAGCACAGTAAGGCACTGCGAAGATCAATCTCGCAATTGCCATTGCTCGTCAAAAAATCCCTCGGCTGCAATTTGGCCAGGGAAAAGGCCATCATCTTTTGTCGTCACGTCGATCACCGCCCAATCAGGCAACATCGCGATCTGCCGCGAATTACTGACATTCGAAAACTCACGGAATGTCATTCCGCTATTTACAACAACGTAGCGATCTGCGTTTCGAGGATTTGGATAGCACAGCACCGGTACGTGAGACGACGAATCAAAGGTGGCCGACCCAACCTTGACCGACGCAGGCGTCCACTCAAGCGGTAGCTGACCCTGGATGTCACGCAGAAACTGGTTACTTGAGAAATCGCCGAAGCAAATCAGATGGTTATTCTCAATCTGCTCCTTCGTGAGGTCACGATCTAGCACCTCTCGCACATCCCCACGCATCAAGGTTTTCCAGCGGCTCCGTGCGTAGTCTAGTTCTCGCGAGATCCATCGCTGCACGCCTCCGTGCTTCGCTGGGCGACTCGGCAACACAAATAGAAAGCGATCACAGAATGCATCATCGATCGGCCCCTGCAAACCCGCTCGCTTGCGAAGTCGCTGGTCGGCTGATTCCAGGGCAAACCAACCATCCTCCGTTTGGATCAGCTGAGCCTTGAATCCACCCTCTTGTGCTTGGCTCGCGACGAGTAACCGATCACCATCAATTTCAACCTTCAGATCCGTTGTCTCGCAATACCCTGATCCCGAGAAATCCAACGTCAGATGGGTGATTCCGTCAGTCTTGATTTTCACCCCATCGTCACCGACCAATTCGGCCTGCGCGGTAGATCGAGTCCAATGCTCCTTCAATCCATCGACTCGTAACCAACCCACACGGGGGTAACGCAACGTGTAGGTCACCAAGTCAATCCGTTTTCGGGGTGCAACTTGGGTACCCCGCGCCCAATCATCCATGATCCCCGCGATCTTCTTGATCGAAGGAACATCAATTTTGTGTCCCATTTTTCTGCCGATCACGTACTTAAGTGACATGTTCGCATCGGCGGCTGCATCCATCACGCGATCCGCCGCTTGACGCTGCTTATCAACTTCACCGCTGTAAGCAACAACTTGAGTGTTTCGCAAATTCTCAATCCAAGGCAACACGTCATACCAGCAGAGCAGTTTTCGACGAACGGCGTTCATCGGGAACGGCTGCTTCTCTTGCCAACCTTGATAAACAATTGTGTCCACGAAACCAGCACCCGGATTGGCGGCGAACCATGTACCTGGATAATGAACTGCCATGTGCCAACAGCCAGCTCCTCCCATCGAGAACCCTCGAATCGAGATTCGATCACGATCGACCGGCAATCGGCTGGCAATATCGTCGACCGCCTCTAAAACATCGACTTCGCCGGC